>NZ_JAUBVJ010000146.1:0-10720 GCF_036702785.1 Microcoleus sp. AR_TQ3_B6
TCCTTCTTCCTTCTTCCTTCTTCCTTCTTCCTTCTTCCTTCTTCCTTCTTCCTTCTTCCTTCTTCCTTCTTCCTTCTGCTATACCAACCGTTTTCGTCCGTTAGCAGGCAAGAAAGCGCAACACATTCATATCAACTCCGGTAGCATCGGAATTAATATTACTCACAATCAGGACACGGCAGTGCCGTGTCCCTACAATTAATGGGGGTAGGGACACGGCACTGCCGTGTCCTCTATATCATTCCGATGCCACCGGAAACAATATCAAGGGTCGCATCTCTGAGGCTATCAAACCGATCCTTGTGTTTGCGAATTCGACTCTCTGCAGCAAAAGCGAGTAGTTCTAATTTAGGCCATAACCGACGAAAGCGGTTGCTATAGGTTCGATCGCCCGCCGCGAGCCCGGTTCGCCTCCATGCCGATCGAGCGTCGGTAGATCCGGCAGGCCCGATCGGCATTTAAACCCCGATCGGGCGGATTCTCAAGGGCGGGAATTGATGCAGGCTAATCGACAAACGATCAACTTAACTGATTTAACCAACGCTCAACATCAACGGCCAAGGTTTGGCCCAACTCCAGCAACTGCCGGATCGAAGACAAGTCCCAGCCGGCGCCGGAACCTGCAATCCCCAAGGCAACGGCAGCGACCACACTGTCGCCCGCCGAGACATCTTGCAGTTGCAGCCAGCCCAAACACAGAGGCACAATTTGACTGTACAGAGAATCGAAATACAGTTCCTGCGATTTGTCCAAACACAAACCCAGACTCAGCCGATCGCCCACTGCAATCAAACGCTCGATCGTGCGGATATCAGCTTCCAACTTGACAGGCGATCGGTCCTCCGGGCCCGATCCTCCTTGCAACAGCGCGTCAAGCGATCGCCAAACCATCTTTTCCAAAATTTCCTTGACTTCGGGAACGTTCAACCGACAGCGGAGATGACCGGCTTCAGTGGCGATCGCCTCTATTTCTGCCAGCAGCGCCTCCGGGTTCTCGGTTTCCAGTTCCAGGGCCTTAGCCGCCGTCAAACAGCGGTGTCCCAAAGCCACCTCAGCAGCCACCTGCAACTCTACCGGCACCGGGAGTTCGTCGCGGTGGAACGCCATCATCACCCCGTAATTTTCCCGGTAAACCTGAGTGTAAAGCTGATCCAACCGAGTCAAATTTTCCTGACTCAGCAACTGCACGATCCGGTGGCGTTCCTCAGCAAACAAATCCCGCAAGCTAAAGGACTGATCCCCAAACAGCCGCACCATTTCCAGAATCGCGTGGGCCGCCGAAGCTTCTTGCATAACTCCAAACAACCGCTCTTTGAGCATACTGTAAGACCGGCGGCTGCCAAAAGGCTGAATGCAGCAGTGGAAGTCCCAGCCGCCGAGGTGGAACGCAGCAAACACATAAACCTCTGTTTCCCGCGTAATTTCCGAGGTTAACTGCAATTGACCCACAGCCAGAGTCATCGAGCCCATGCGCTGAATTTGGAAATCTTCCTGCAGGGCCTGATAGCAGTAAACTCGCTGTTCGCGGGGATATTTGGCAAACAGAGAACTGATCGCGTAGTGGGCGGCCACCTGTCTGAGACTAATTTGGGCTGTCACCACGAGTTTGCGGTAAACTTCTGCCCCTGTTTTGAAATAGTCAACGTTGCTGGGTACGAGGGCTAGTTGAGCGACAAAATCCTTTTCTAGCTGGACGCCGGTAACTTCGGCCGCCAATTCCAGCGCCCGGGCGGCGTAGCGCAGAATTTGCACGCCTTCTGGCCGCGAGATTTCTTCAAAAAACCAGCCGCAGCTAGTGAACATTAACAGGGTGTGGCGCTGCATTTCCAGCAGCCGCAGGGCGTCCACCTGTTCGCCGGCATCGAGGGGGCGGATTTGATGGCGTTCGAGGAAACTGTCAGCGTTAGCGGGCGATCGGTCGCGGATGACCTCAATATATTCATCTCTGGCTTTCCAGGGATCGCGCAACAGCTTGCGCCCTGCTTCTTCGTAAATCGGAATCAGCCGATCGCGCAGCCAATTGAGAGTATCGCGCAAAGGGCGGCGCCATTTTTGGTTCCACTCGCCACCGCCGCCGCAGCCGCAATCATCTTGCCAGCGACCGACCCCGTGAGAGCAACTCCAGGCCGTCACGGGTTTGAGTTCCACTTCCCAGGCGGGAGGATTTTGACTTATATAATGAGCAAAATTCGTCACCGTCCAGCCTCGACGGGGAAACTCTTCTGTGAAGGCGTAGGCGAGGCATTTTTCGGTACCTTTTTTGTGGTGGCCGAAAGTTTCGCCGTCTGTGGCCACGCAGATTAATTGAGCCGGTCGGTGGTCTCCCCGTACTGCTTGACCCAAGCGCCCGGCCAAGTGGTTGCTGCTGCTGAGAACCTCATTGAAGCCCATATCCCGCGAGATCGGGCCATCGTAGAAAAAGATATCAATGTAGGGAGTGTTGGGAGCTGGGGCTTCGGTATTTTGCAAGTGCCTGCGGCCAAAATGGTGAGAGCTCAGCGGCGAGAGTTGGTGGTCTGCCAGCAACCGCATTTCTGGTTTCAAATAGCAGCGGTACGGGCGAGTCGGATCGATTTGGCCGCCGCCGACTTCGTGCCATTCGGAATTGGACGCTGGTTCCCCTTCTTGGTTTTGCCCGATTAACGGGCGGCAGCGTTCTGCTTGGGAGGGGGCTAAGACAATGAAGCGGATGCCTTCAGCGACTAAAACTTCGAGGGTGGCGTAGTCTACGGCGGTTTCGGCGAGCCACATTCCTTCGGGATCGCGACCGAACCTGGAGCGAAAATCTGCGATCCCCCACCTAACTTGGGTGTATTTGTCTCGCTCGTTAGCCAGCGGCATGATGATGTGATTGTATACTTGGGCGATCGCGTTGCCGTGACCGTTGAGCCGCTGACAGCTTTTGCGATCGGCTTCCAGAATCCGCTGGTATACTTCCGTGTCGTAGCGTTCGAGCCAGCTCATCAGGGTGGGCCCGATGTTGAAGCTCATGTACTCGTAGTTGTTGACGATCCCCGTGACTTCGCCGCGATCGTTGAGTATGCGGGCAAAGGCGTTGGGGCGGTAGCACTCGATGTCAATGCGTTCGTTCCAGTCGTGGGCGGGGGAGGCGCTGGCTTGGCGTTCGATCGCGTCCAGGTAAGGGTTTTCCCGGGGTGGCTGGTAAAAGTGACCGTGAACCGTCACGCAGACCCCAGTTGCAGCAGCCGCGGTGGTTTGGGTGGCAGCCGTTACGGTTGGCGAAGGCAAAGGTACCACATCAGATTGGGTTGTAGAAATCGAGACCATGCGATCGAATCCTCAAGTAGTTAAAGACAATAAAACCAGCCTAATTAGAGACTAAAACCTGACGCAGCAAGAGTTGCAGCTAGGCCTCTCTTGGGGCTAAATTTTTGCAGACAAGTTTTAATACATTTGTAGTATTGCTAGCAAAGCATTCGTTCCAAGATGCCAACCGTCGATCCCTGGTTTTTTTGCCAATGCTTTGCTGTTGAAAGAGTTAAAAAAGGTAGCTTTTGCTGCTTTTTGGCACTTGCGACCCATTTCGGGTTAGTGCTTGCAGCGCTGCTCGTTGAGAGTTTCATTTACCTTGTTGGATTGTAAAGTCTTATTCATTAAATAGCAACTTTTCGCCGGAAAGATTTAATTTTTGGCAATAAATCTTAGCGGTTGTGGATATCGGTTTAATGCCCGATGAATTTATAGAGTAAGAGTATTGCCGGAGTTTCGCATCATACTTTAGGCGCTTTTTACCTAAGTTGTGGAGAAGTTTGGCCAGTTGGGTTAGGGCGGGGCAGATTTGCTGCAAATGTACTTTCCAGAAGAGTTGTAACACTTGTGCGGAGTCAAAAGGCCACAAAAAAGCAAAACGCTAAGTATTAGGTTTTAACTCCTGAGAGGTATGTGAGGGCGGAGGAGGAGGAGGAGGAGGAGGAGGGTTTGGAGGAGAAGATGCTGCATTTGACGGCGAAGTTGGAGAAGCAATTTGCCGAGAGTGCCAAGTTAGAGGCGATGATTCGGGAAAATCGGCAGAGGGTGGGTTCTGGCGGATAGTTCGTCAATTGCTGAAGATTATCATGATTTTTTGCGAGAACTTAAGGAACCTATTGTGCAATATCAAGTGCGGGCCGTACTTTTTAGGCCTAGAAGCGCAATAGCGAGAATTAGACAAAGCTTTAATCGATCGCATCCGCGATTTTTTGCTAGAGTTGAGTGTGGGATTTGCCTTAAATCAATAAATTAATTAATGGAAGCAGAAACTTAATTATGTTAACTTCAAACAATTTTAAGAGATACCTTGCTCAGTTTAATGAACTTATAGCTGAGGGAGAGGCAATGTACAAAGCAATAAAAGTCATACCCGAAAAATATTATCCACACAGATATGCCAGTTTAGGTGCACCACCTATACAAGAGCCTGAAACATATGTCTTGGATGGAGATTATGATTGGGAAAAATGGCTGACTAACTACAAGTT
The DNA here is from genome assembly GCF_036702785.1 of Microcoleus sp. AR_TQ3_B6. Taxonomy (NCBI): domain Bacteria; kingdom Bacillati; phylum Cyanobacteriota; class Cyanophyceae; order Oscillatoriales; family Microcoleaceae; genus Microcoleus; species Microcoleus sp. AR_TQ3_B6. The sequence goes on from NZ_JAUBVJ010000146.1 coordinate 4,479, forward strand.
ACTTCTAGAGCAAGTTATCCCATTAACTAACAGTCAGCGAACCTCATTAATTGAAGCATCCTCGGACTACGGGAATCTTAAAACGGATTTAAAGACTCATCTGTCAAACTTGAAGGCAGTTAAAGAAAATTACGAAAAAGGGTTGCTCATTTCTTCTCAATCTGCTTTAGGTTCTTTTAGCTTGGAAGATGTTAGCAAATTATTAAAACGAGTTCCAGCGGGACTTCGACGTTGGACATGGGAAGGAAAGTCACGTACACAGGGCGGTCAACCTCGGCAATGGTGCATAGAAAATGAATATCATGTACAAAATTTGCTATATTTTTTATTAGCTGCGGTGTTCGCCGATATCAGAGAAGAAGAATATACTAGATCGGTAGGGCAGAAAAAACCAAGAGTAGACCTAGAAATTCCCTCGCTTAAATTGGTTATTGAAATCAAGTTCTGGTATCGCAAAGACAATCCCCAAAAAATTATTGGAGAAATTGCCGAAGATACGTCTTTATACCTAGCTGAAGGTTCCCCCCACGAACAAATGATTGCTTTTATCTGGGATGACTATTGTAGGACAGAAGAACACGACTTATTACGTGAAATTAAAAGGATGAAGGGTATTTTTGACGTAGTTATAGTTTCTCGACCAGGGCGTATGGCAGACAATACATCAGTAATCAATCAACAAGATAATGAATGATTAGCTATTTTGTAAAGACCTGTTTAAAATTATCGAGGTTAAAATAAGCGTGGTTCTGAACACCCAAAAAGAGGAATTTAGCTATGCTTATGTCTATGCGGTAACAGCCGCGGCAAGCTACTCATTCCAAATAGCCCCGCGTCCCTTAGATGCAGAAGGAGTTGACGTAATTCTTACAGGTTTGGGACCATCACAATCAACGCGCCGCCCTCGCCTAGATGTCCAAATAAAATGCACCTCCCGAAAATTACTGGATAATGAAATTATCCGCTATCCCCTAGAAGTTAAAAACTATGAAGAATTAAGGCTAGAAAACCCTTTCGTCCCCCGCATTCTGATTGTCGTTTTAGTACCCGAAAGCCAAGAGGATTGGTTGCGCCAATCTCAGCAAGAACTCTGCCTTCGCTATTGTGGCTACTGGGCATCATTGCGAGGGCTACCGCCCACCCAAAATCAAAACACTGTCACTGTTCAAATACCCACACAAAACATTTTCAATACAGACGCTTTAAAAACTCTCATGCAGCGCATTGAATCAGGAGAACTCCTATGATAGTAACAGTCCGCGACCCCGATATTCTCAAAACCTTAGAACCGCCTCAAGTCGCTGCTTATTTACAAAAACACGGATGGCACGAACAAAGCCGAGACGGTGACAAATCATCCATCTGGACTCGCAAGAATGAAGCAGGCGAAGAGTACGAAATTTTGTTAGCTCTAAAACCCGAAGTCAGCGGTTTTGCTCTGCGGATGTACGAAGTCATGGAAACACTGGAGATTGCCGAAAAGCGCTCTCAAATTGAAATATTAGCAGACTTGATCACCTCACTCCCCAATATGACGTTACAGGGAATTGTTATGCAAATTCACACCCCCAACACCGACAAATTAAGTGGCGAAATCACCTTAATAGGCGTCATTGCTGACAAATTGCGGAAAATTCAAACTTCACTCGCCGACAAAGATTATATCCTGGCGATTAAAGCTTATCAAGAACGCTTACCGATTCTCTGTAGCGGTGACTTAATCAAAGACAACAACGCTTTCATCCTCAAAAACCCCCACAACTTAACTCTCGATGAATTGTGGTAAAACTAACAGATTTTGTCATTTATAGCAATCCTAAATCAGTTTCAATAACTGGTTAATGGGTTTAACTGGTTCTGATGATTCAAGGCATTAATATTTTTTTGGCAACCCACATGATATGAATTTATCTATAATGTCCTACCAAATAGATTAACAAGAATAATCGCTACCTAAAAAGTGGACATCAACCAACAAAAAGAACAATTCAGCAACATCTACCTGCAAGCTGTCACCACCGTTGCCGGCTATTCCCTCTACAAACCCTTCGTAGACGATGACAGCGTAGACTGGGGAGTATGTGCCAAAGGCGGGACTGGCCCCATCAGAGCACCTCGCTTAGAATTGCAGTTAAAATCTACGTCAAGAGATATCCAAGACGATAACTCCATCCGCTACCCCCTCAAGCTCAAAAACTACGACGACTTAAGAATGGATAACTTCGCCATTCCCCGAATTTTAGTTGTCGTTTTAATCCCCGAAACACCCGAAGACTGGTTAACCCAGTCCGAAACAGAACTCTGTATCAGAAACTGCGGATATTGGATCTCGCTGCGGGGAAAGCCAAAAACACAAAACACAAACGCTGTCACCGTCGCCATCCCCAGAACCAACCAATTTACAGTCGCCGCCCTTCAGTCAATTATGGAGGGAATTAGCCAAGGAGTTCAACCATGAAAGTCACCGTACAAGATAGCCAAACTCTCGAAACAATCGAGCTAAATCAACTGAGAAATTACTTACAAACTCACGGCTGGCATGAAGACCAACCTTTTTTAGATAATGCCACACTTTGGCACAAACCAACAGCCGATGCAGAAGAATTTGAAATATTGCTACCTAACCGGGAAAACCTGGGAGATTATGCAGCCCGCATCCGCGAGGCAATCCAAACCCTAGAAACCGCAGAAAATCGCCCTCAAGTTGAAATTTTAAGCGAACTACTTACCAGCATTCCCAACACGATTATTCAGGGAATTGTTATGCAAATTCATACCCCAAATAGCCAAAAATTAAGTGGCGAAATAACTCTCCTCGGCCTGGTAGCTGACAAATTGCGGAAAATTCAAACTTCACTCGCAGACAAAGATTATATCCTGGCGATTAAAGCTTATCAAGAACGCTTACCGATTCTCTGTAGCGGTGACTTAATCAAAGATAACAACGCCTTCATCCTCAAAAACCCTCACAACTTAACCCTCGATGAATTGTGGTAAAACTAACCGATTTTGTCATCTATAGCAATCCTGGCAGGAGTCGTAAATTTTTTACCCCACCCCAACCCTCCCCTTGGAAAGGGGAGGGAGTTAGAAATTCACAAATGATTTAGGATTGCTATATATTAAACACCTTCCAAACAAATATCAAGTTCCCTAGCAAAGGCCTCTGGCGCATCCAGCATCAGCCAGTGTCCAGTATCCGGGATCGTAGTTGTCGTCAGTGTGGGGCGGAGGATGTGGAGGCTGAACGGAAAAGTGTTTGAGGGAGCAATAATAGCGTGGGCCCGCGTTCCAGGGGCTGCTAGGTAGCGATCGAGAGAATCAACTGCATCAAAGGCAAACATCCCGCGAGACATTCCAGACAAACAATCCTGTGGAGTCGCCGCCAACCAAGCGAGAATCCGATCGCGCGTATCGGCCGTGCCTCCTGTCAGCGCCTCATTGAAGCTGGTTTCCACAGCCGCCCGCCAATCCTCCGTCTCCAGAGCCCTCTGGTAGGGAACGATGCGTTCCTCGCGCACATCTGCAGGCACCTTGGTAAAATCTCCAGGTGGATCTGCCAGGATCAACTGCGCGATGCGGTGCGGTGCGCTGGCTGCTGTGGCGAGGGCAATACAAGCGCCGAAACTGTGCCCGACGATCGCCACTCGATCGAGTTCCAGCCCATCCAGTACCGCCAAAACATCCGCTGCACAGGAGGCGGGCGCATAGTTGCCGTCCTCCGGCGGTGCAGAATCACCGTGTCCCCGCATATCAAAGGCGATCGCGCGTCGGGTACGGGCGACACCGGCAAGCTGGGCATCCCAGATGTTCGCGGACACCGCCATACCGTGCACGAACACCACCGGCAGCGACTCCGACTCCCCAGCAGTGACAGGGGGGCTGGCTTCGATGATGTGAATAGTGCCGATCGGTCCTTTGAGATTTGTCGATCGCATAAAAACTTCTCCTAAGTTTTATAGTCCTGGACGCACGGGTATTCAGAAACCGGATTTTTCGCAAAAATACTCGATTATATCAAATCCGTTAACATCGGAATAATTATCTCTCCCTTCTCTTTCTCTGTGTCCTCTGTGCCCTCTGCGGTTTAATCATTCCGATACAACCGGAATTGATATTAGAGCATCGCAGAAAAGGTAAAAACCCGGTTTCTTTGGTTTGGACGGGTAAGTCAGGTTTTAATTTCCTCTTTTCACACAACCAATTTTACCTCTGTTACTCCTTGGCGCAATTCATACTGTCCTTTCACCCAAAATTGTTTAATTTTTTCAGCCAAAAACGGAGCCGCTTGCATCATCAACAAACGCAATAATCCATTTTTTCGCAGTTGTTCGCCTTTCCACGCTTCTTGTGCTTGAAGTTGTTGGGCGCGAATAATTTCCGGTTCGCGTTCTGCCTGAATCCGCGATAATGCTAAATCAATATCCTCGCAATTAGCCCCTGCTTTCAATAAAGGTACAAGGTGATTGGCCGCAACAATTACATCGCGCAAAGCCATGTTAATTCCTTGAGCGCGAACCGGAGACATGGGATGTGCAGCATCCCCCAAAAGTATGATTCCCGGTCTATGCCAGCGCGGACAGCGACCAACCACAACAGATAATCGCATCGGAGATTCGATCGTATCGGCACAGTTGCGGAAATGTTCTGCCATCCACGCAGGAGATAGCGATGCGAAAGTTTCTGCCCAGTCTGTGTGTTTCCAATCGGTTTTGTCACCGGCAGATAGCACCCAACCCAGATGAAGTTTTCCTGATTCTGCCCCATGAAAGATACTGAATGCGCTACCGCCATTCAGGACCACATAAAATACATTATCCGCCACAAACCGAGGATGAGCGGCAAGTTTAAACCAGAGAACATCTATACTATTCTGCTGTTTTACTAACTCTAATTCTGCACGCTGTCGTACAACCGAGTTTCTACCATCTGCACCAATCACAAGTGCAGCAGGAATTTCTCGCCCATCTCCTAGCTTTACACCCGCAATGCGATCGTCCGTGTACAGTAAATCTTTTACGGGAACGCCTGAGATAAATTCAAACTCGGGATGCAACTTAGCTTCGGAAATTAGTGTTTCTAGCAAAGGCGGTTGCGATACCAGCGTAGAAGGTCGATTTGACCCCATTGGCTCATCAACTCGAAATAGTTGCCGAGCGCCCACAACGAACTCCCAGGCATCAATTTGTCGGTGTGGAACACTTTCTAGCATAGTGGATAAGCCCATTTGTGCGATCGCATCCAATCCGCTGGGCATTAACCCTTCACCGCGAAACACTCGGTAGGCATCTTTTGCCGCCTCAACCAAGGTTACAGCAATACCTCGTTTCACCAGCAGCAAGGCAAGTGCCGCACCAGTTGGCCCCGAGCCCACAATTACAACTTGCATCATTGCCATTCCCCATTGCTTTTTGCGGATATTGAGATGTGAACAAAGGTGGTAAAAGGAGGCGAAATTTCCTATTCCCAGCTATTTCTGGAGTCCCTGTTGAAAAGTCTTAACTGCATCAACATGATTCACCATATTGATGCAGCGCAACAACAAATCCAAATCGATTCCTTTCACCTCCTCACTACTGGAAACCTTTTCATAATCAAGTGTATTGCCCTCTCCCCGGAGGTGATAAACCTCTAACAATCCATCTTCCCAAAACCACACTTCCTTTATCTTCAGCCGCTTGTATGCCTCCAGTTGGTTGATGCCACCACTGGAAAACACGACCTCGATCGCCAAATCGGGTAGCCTGCGACCAGGAGCAAGTTTATAAGATTCATCCGCCTCTCGCTTGACTTTTCCCGTTTCACTTTCCAGAGTCATTGAGCCAGTTGGAGTAAAGTCAAACCCCGCCATCAGCAAATAAAGCTCCAACAATGCACCGATTCTTGCTTTAACAATTTCGTGGGGTTCTCCAGGCATTCGTCGTATCTCCAGAATTCCATCCAGGAAAGAAAGTCGATATCCTGGACGGTCTAATAATTGCTCAACTGCTTTGAACTCTCTCCAAGTCAGTCCCTCAAACAGAAGGGGTGATTCTTTTTTGGGTGGTGCGATGATTGCTGCAGTCATTTGATTCTCCAGTCTATTTCCAGATGAGAAACGATCGGGTTTGGAGGGCGATTTGTTTATTATAACGGCTCTCCTGAACTTATGGTTATAAGTTTATTTAATCAAAAAAGCAAGCTAATACGCGATTCCTAAAATTATTAAAATTAGAAAAGCCATACCCTTGCCGCATTATCAA
>NZ_JAUBVJ010000147.1:0-10618 GCF_036702785.1 Microcoleus sp. AR_TQ3_B6
TTCTTCCTTATATTTGGGTACTAATTCACCAAAGGTACACCTAGTAACTGTAGCACTATTTTAGGAAAATGGTATTATAAGGCACAAGCTTGTTATCGGGCGACTCCTTTCGCGGGCTGGAAGTGTGTTAATAAGAACGGCACGCTTTTGTGTCTGTAGCTAGCTTTTTGGACGCCAACCCCACGCCATAAACCTAAGGCTTCTGGGGTTGCCGGCCGGATTTCTCACGCAACAGGCTTGTGAGAAAAAGCTATGCCAAAAACAGGCATAATTTGTTGCAATACCTTGATAATCCTATACGCGGCACGTGGTATTGCTCTCAAAATAAATTTCGATGAGTATTAGATCCAAAGCTGCGATTCACTTGTGGAAAGCAGCTTTTAACTACTCCCTGTCAACGTTGTTATCTATAGTGAATTAACTAATTTAACCTGGAGCTTTTTTGCTAAAAGCGCGAAAAAAACAGGCTAAGTAGGTTACGAATTCCTGCAGATGTATTTTCTGGTAGACGCGCTCCAGAGTGGATTATTACAGACGAAGAAGAAGCTCGAACTACGCTCAAAGAGATTGCCAAAAATCGCATCATTGTAGCCGAGTCCGCGTCAGCAGAAGCTGGATTGGGGTTTCGCGGTTTCACCATTGAACCCCTCTCTGACGAGCTTGCCTAAGACTTTGAACTACCCGCTAGTATATGGCAGCAGGTGCGAGTGCAACTAGCGCTAAAGCGAATGAGATTGCTGAGCGTTTAATCGGCTTAATCAGCAGTGCTGAATCCTCTCCAAAAGCATCGGCTTTAGGAGAAGAACTACCTTTAGATGAAATGTTGCAGAATTGCCTGCGACAACAACTGGAAACCAGTAGCCGACTTTTAGTCTCTGATGTTCGAGACTTATCACAGATGACGATAGAAGCCTCAAGTGAACAGGCTGCTACCTGCATTTATGATACTTCGCCCTATAACCCCGGCTTCTGGAACAACAACCCCCTAATCCTGCAGAAGAACAACTGCTATAACTATGCGAGTAACAAGCGGGCAGATACTTTTGCCTAACCAGGAAAAAGATGCGGACATATAGCGGTTCGATCGCGCGGTGAGGTATGCCCGTGGGCCCGTGGATTCGTGGGCCAGATAGTACCTCATGTTACTGAGAAAGGCTATATGTACACCGCAATTAACTGTGTAGAAGTTACCAAAGCTTCCCTGTGTTAGGGATTGCACAAAGGCTATGATTGTTGCCCCGCCTCACAAGCCCCTGGCTATTTAGTAGAACTGGTTATCGCCCCTGGCCCGGGCTTTGTTGATTGCCACTGATACCGCCAAATGCGAGAAGGATTTTGGGTTCACAAACCGGGCAAGACAGCGGTTCGGAATACAGATAACAGCGGCACAGTCATCACTAACCCAGCTACCTGTAACTCCGGGCATTAGACCATCTTCTGCAGCTACTTTTACACTTGTAAGAGCCAAAAGATTAAATAGAATCTATAGCACTGCGGAATGTGGGTTCCCTACACTGAACAAAGAGACCATGCAACGGGTTAATTCATTCACAACAAATCCAGGAAGGATAATTGGCTTGGTTTTTTTAAGTTTTTTGGTGACAGGGCTTGCATGTTGAGTCACGGCTTTAGGAGACAAAAAAATGCAAGTAGAAGTGGATATGTTTAGTGGCCGACTAAACCCACATTGGGAATTGACAGTGCCAGAATTTCAGGAATTTGCACGGCGGCTTCAATCATTATCGGCACAGAAAGGAGAAGGCTTTGTTAATGCAGGGTTGGGGTATCGTGGTTTGATTGTTCGAGAAAGTTGGGAAGAGGTAGAGGGCGAGCCGGACATTGTAATTTGTCATGGATTTGTCGTTGCTAAACTCCAGGGCAAATCTCAACTGTTTACCGATCGAAACCGTGCTTTAGAAAAATGGCTAATCCAGACAGGAGAAGGACGGTTAGATGATGTACTCTACGATCAAATTAACAAATTAGCCGAGCCAACATAACAGGAATTAACTGTTAGTGTGAAAATTGCTCGGCAGCGTCAGTCCGAAATAAGTCTATTTAGCATCAAAAAAACTGGAGATTAATGTCAGAAAAACTGTCATTGATTTCTAATAACAGTCAATAAGAGGTGTTTTATGTCTCAACAACCTAGTTTTCCCATCCCAGAAACGGCCCCAGCCGCTCGAACAACAGGGCGTTACATTATTACTTTCCGCGAAGATGCGGTGACAGAAGGGTTAGCCCTCCTAAGTGACCGAGCTGGCATCACGGGACTGGCAAACGCTGCGGATTTCCCGGACTCGGCTCTAGAGTTCAGCGCAATTGAAGCAGCAGGGGGAGCGGTGTTCCCAACTCTCGGTGTGGCCGTCGTCTCCATAGAGGAAGGGGGTGTCAGCAGCATCATGACATCAGCGCGAGAGGATTCTGCCATCAAGGCGATCGAACCCGAGCGCATTTTCTACGCTATTGAGGATAGATTGTCCCTAGAGTATTTGCGGGGCTATCGCGATGCGGTGGATAACCTGTACGAGAAAGCCACTACTGAGGAGGTAGCCGAAATCAAGAAAAAACAATGTTTTGCTGATGATATCCAGTTTACTTGGGGTCTGAAAGCAACGAAGGTGAACAACTCTCTGTTGACTGGTAGCGGAATCAAAGTTGCTGTGCTGGATACGGGGATGGATCTGTTGCATCCCGACTTCGCTGGCAGATCGATCGTGTCGCAGTCCTTCGTGCCTGGGGAGGCTGTACAAGATGGCAACAGTCATGGCACGCACTGCATTGGGACAGCGTGCGGGTTCAAGGATCTCAACGGCCGCAGGTACGGAATCGCTTACGAATCAACCATTTATGTCGGTAAAGTGATGAGCAATTCCGGTAGTGGCAATAGTGGGTGGATTCTCGCCGGGATGGAATGGGCGATCGCCAATGGGTGTCAAGTGATCTCGATGTCCTTAGGAAACCCCACTCGAACACCGTCTACTGCCTACGAAACAGTCGGCCGCCGGGCACTGCAAAATGGGTGTCTGATCGTGGCAGCCGCCGGCAATAACGGAGCAAGCGGAGGAACCGTCGGACAACCAGCCAATAGCCCGTCGATTATGGCTGTTGGGGCGATCGATAACTGCCTCGCAGTGGCTAACTTCTCGGCTAAATCTGGCAAATCTCCAGGGGCTAAAGTCGATATCGCCGCTCCTGGAGTGGATATATACTCATCAGTGCCTATGCAGCAAGATCGTTATGCTTCTTACAATGGCACTAGCATGGCCACACCGCACGTGGCTGGGCTCGCTGCCCTGTATGCCCAATCAACTGGTAAACGAGGTTCTCAACTTTGGCAATTGCTAACTTCTCATGCTATGGCGCTACCGTTGCCAAGTGCTAGTGTCGGAAGTGGCTTAGTACAAGCTCCGTAATCACTCCGGGCGATCGAACTTACGCAGAGAACCCCCGCGCATCCCCCTTAAAAAGGGGGACTTTCTAGTTCCCCCTTTTTTAAGGGGAGTAGGGCATAACAGAGCGCTATCGGATTTTAGGTTTAATTAGTTTGACAATAGCTCAATTGATTTGGTGCAAAGGAGGCTGAAGATGTCTGAGGAACAAGTAGAGCAAATCGTAGTGACTGTTGACGACCAAAACTTACCGATTATTCAATCTGTTGTCACTGGGTTAGAATCGGCGGGAATGAAAGTCGATCGGGTGCTACCTGTTACTGGCATTATTACTGGAGCAGTTTCTCAGTCAAAGTTAGAAGGACTAAGGAAGGTACCGGGTGTCGCTCATGTCGAGGTCGATCGACAAATGGAGGCAATTTAAACTAATCCATCATTGGGGGTGAAGTAAATTTAGTTTGGCTAACCCCAAATAGCGCACACCTTCTGGCGTCACGTCAAACCGGCAAGGCAAAACTTCGACACCTTCACCCATCGCCTGTCTGAACAATTCTCCGTAAACGCGATCGGCACTATCCCCGGGAGCAAAATCAGTACAATCTCCGCGATTAATAAAATACAGCATTACAGCCCTCGCACCCAGCCGCATCACTTCCATCAATTCTCTCAAATGTTTCTGTCCCCTCTCCGTCACTGTATCGGGAAATAAAGCCAACTGCTGTTTTACCCAAGTGGTATTTTTCACTTCCAGAAAAATCGGTTTTTCCTCACCCGTCAGCCAAAAATCAACTCTACTTTTTTGATCGGTGCCGTAAACAACCTCTGGTTGAATTAAACTGTAATTGCCCAACTCAGGAAACAATCGTAATTCCAAAGCTAATTTAATAACTCGATTTGGCAGCGCAGTATTAACTCCCACCCAAGTTGGTTCTGTGTCGCACACCTTAATTAATTCCCAAGTATAAGCCAACTTGCGTTTGGGATTATCGCTGCCAGATACCAGCACGGGATTGCCGGGAATGCAAACACCAGTCATCGGGCCAGTATTCGGACAGTGTGCGGTGATAATTTCTCCCGTAGTTAGTTCGATATCCGCGAAAAATCGCTTGTACCGCTTGATTAAAATGCCTGGTAACAGAGGTGGATATTTGTAAATAAAATCAGTCATTCGATTTGAGATTTTAAATTTTAGATTTTAGATTGAGGCATCATAGCATGAAACAACGGTTTGTAGTTTATGTAGGCTTACTTATTCATTCATTCCTTCATTCATTCTTTGTTTCATATCCTTCGCCGCTAAAGCATAACCTCCATCAGCGCCATCTACAAAATGCACTTGTCGGCCACCGCGTTCAAACACCAAACAAGTCATCAACGCCCTGTCAGAAACGTGCAAACCGTAAACCAGCTTGCCTTCTCGGTAATTCCTCTCCAAGTACCGCGTCAATTTTTTTCGTCGCCACTCATTGCCAGAAATTACCATTCTCAACATATCATCAAATTTGCGGTAATCCGTAGCTGCGATCGCCATATCTTTATAAACTCCCCAATCTAACTCTTCTGTCTTAACCTTCAAATTCATTAGCAGCGAACCAAGGGCAGTCTCTAACTGTATTTTTGATAAATATAGCTGGCGGTCTAACCAACTAGCACTGCTCGCCCTAACTAGAGTTTCTTTAATCAGTTTGGCACTATTCAACGTCAACTTAAGATTTTTACGGTCGATCGGATTTAAACTATTTTCCTTCCCGTAAATGTATTGGATTTTTTTTAAAATATTTCTATAAAATTGATGGCTCTGCGGATCAAAATCCGATCGCACCATTACCAGCAGCGTTACTATTTCCCCGTACTTGCTAGGAATATCCTGCCATCGGCACTCCAATCCCGAAAAATCGGCTTTTGGAGAAACCCCATTATTTTTAATGCTGTAAATATTACCAGCAACCCGGTCTTTAATAAGTTCAGTAGCATGGGTTAAGCCGCCGCCGATAAAAACAGCTTGGCTGTAATTTTCCGAAACTTTAAACTTAGCTATTTTTACCGAATAATTAGCTGCTACCACAACTTTAACCGGCACCACCCCAACGCGCAAATCCATGTCAAATTCTCTCTTAGCCAGTTGTTGAGTGGCGAGCAAAGCTTTCTGGGCAGCGGGTAAAAGCGATGGTCCCATTAAAAGAGAAGCGCCGTCGCCACCAAACACAAACGGAATCTCAGTTTCGCCTGCTACATTCAAAACAGCAACGATCGAAGAAGCCCCCAATAAGTTAACTTCTTTGTATTTTCCAGCTTCGATCGCCTGTGTAGAACCGCGAATATCTGTGACAACAATGTACCAGTCATCAGGTACGTCAACAAAATTACCCAGATCCGTAATCTTGAGAAAATTGTCCAGTAAAGGTAATTGGGAATAGAAATTTTCTGAATTCATGTTATGATTTTCCAGATTTGCTATTAAACTTAGTGAAGCCTTTTAGCACTAGCATTTGTAACTATTTGTGTCTCAACAGCAGAAGCCCTCTCGTTCCCTAGCGGGGATTGCCGGCATTGTCGCAGTCGCCACTATAATTAGCAAAGTCTTTGGATTGGTGCGCCAAATTGCGATCGCCGCAGCCTTTGGAGTCGGCGTCGCCGTCGATGCCTACAACTACGCCTACGTCATCCCTGGTTTCTTATTTATTTTGCTCGGAGGGATTAACGGGCCATTTCACAGCGCCATAGTCAGCGTTTTAGCCCGCCGCGACAAAAAAGAAGCCGCCCCCTTAGTCGAGACTATCACGACCTTAGTCGGCGGCTTGCTGCTGTTGGTAACAGTAGCTTTAATTATTTTTGCCGATCCCCTGATCGATTTGGTAGCACCGGGATTAAATAGAACAGCAGAAGGTTTACAAATCAAAGCAATTGCCGTCCAGCAATTTCGGATTATGGCACCGATGGCATTACTTTCAGGCTTAATCGGCATTGGTTTCGGCACTCTCAACGCCGCCGATATGTACTGGTTGCCTTCGATTAGTCCTTTATTTTCCAGCATTGCACTTGTCGGCGGTTTGGGGATTCTCGCACTGCAACTCGGAGACAAAATTATTCAGCCAGAATACGCACTAATGGGCGGCCTAGTGTTAGCTTGGGGAACTTTAGCGGGCGCAGTTTTGCAGTGGTTGGTGCAACTCGTGGCGCAGTCGCGCGCCGGCTTGGGAACATTGCGCTTGCGGTTTAATTTTAAACGCCCCGGAGTGCAAGAAGTAATTAAGGTGATGGTTCCTGCTACCTTATCCTCAGGAATGCTGCAAATTAATGTCTATACTGACCTATTTTTCGCATCCTACATCCCTCAAGCTGCCTCGGCGATGGGTTACAGTGGCTTGTTAGTTATGACGCCTTTAGGCATCATTTCTAATGTAATTTTAGTACCATTTTTGCCCATATTTTCTCGCCTCACCGAGCCCAAAGATTGGCCGGAATTAAAAGATCGAATTCGCCAATCTTTAATTTTGACGGCCCTTACGATGCTGCCGCTGAGCGCTTTAATGGTAACGCTGGCTGGACCGATCGTCCGCGTTGTTTACGAACGCTATGCTTTTGATCGATCGGCCTCGCAGTTTGTTACGCCGATATTGATGGCTTACAGTATTGGAATGTTTGTGTATTTGGGACGCGACGTTTTGGTACGGGTATTTTACGCTTTGGGAGACGGAGAAACCCCTTTTCGCATCAGTATTATCAATATCTTTTTAAACGGTCTGCTAGATTATTTATTGGTAGGAGCTTTTGGCGCGCCCGGATTAGTTTTGGCGACGGTGGGAGTGAATCTTCTTTCAATGATTATGCTTTTGTACTGTTTAAATAAAAAGCTGGGCGGCCTGCCTTGGGGGCAGTGGAGTTTACCTTTTCTGGGGTTAACTTCTGGCAGTTCTCTAACTGCTTTCGTCACCTTGGCTACTCTGCAACTCTGTCAAAGAGTTTTGGGTACTGAAGGTTTGGTAATTCAATTAGTGCAGTTGAGTGTAGCAAGTTTTGTAGGGTTAGGGGTTTTTGCCCTGTTTGTCAGTCAGATGAAGCTGCCCGAAGTTGATATGTTTGTCGATCGCATTCGCGGTCGTTTTCGCAAATAAACATCAAAAAATTGCCCCAAATTCAAAGAATCAGCAAAAGTACGCGCGTGCGAAGCTATCCCGTAGGGAATCGCCCGTCGAGTAAAAACAGACAAAAAAACGCTCTTGCCCTTAAATCCAAATCACCATTTATCTGCGTTAATCCGCGTACATCTGCCACCATCTGCGGTTAAAGTTCCAAAGTAATTAACTGAGCAATTTCGTCAGTTTGAAAACCCAAAGCCATCGGTCTTTGCACTGCCGGAATCACCTGCACATCGTAGAGTTCCGTGACAACTCCTTCAAAGCGCAACCAGTGAACGATCGCCCCCGTCGTCAAATCGATCGCCATCATACCACAGCGAGGCTCAGCATCCTTGGCGACCAACAACTCATCCAATTCTAAACCGCTAAAAGTATTGTCACCACCCCGAGGTTTCGAGAGTCCAACAATCGCCCAATTTTGCCAAAAAGCTAATCCTCGGACATAGCCCGGACAAAACGTAATCGCCTCAAATTTTCCTGTGTTTAAATCCACATAACCTAATTCCCCTCTCCCCGAATTCAGCAACCACAACTTATCTTGATACCAGCGGGGCGAGTGAGGCATTGACAATCCTGTGACTATAACATCATTAGATTGAATATCAATAACTATACCGCCGTTTTGTCTGCGATCGCGCCAGCCATCCACCACATCCGACTGACTCGAAGCCGTGACATATTTCGCCTCCCCGGCTACCATTGCCAAACCGTTGAGGTGACAGCGGTCTTCATTGATATATTGTGAGATAAAGCCTGGTTTCCAGAGAGGTTTGCAACTGTGGCGAGCGCTCACTGTAGCGATACAATTAAACAAAGTGCTAATAAAAATGATTTGATTATTTTTATCAACTGCGATATCGTGAATGTCGATATCTCCTGTAGTATAACCGATTCTTGGTATATATAATTTATCATAGCCTTGGTATAAATTCCCGGATTTTAAGACATTATCTAATTGCCAGAGTTGATATTTTGAACTTAAATAAAGGCGTTCTGGCGTGCAGAAAAGCCCCATTGCGCGATCGAAGATTCGCCAAAAAGCCGAGATTCTGTTCGTTTCTGGCGCAGCACCTATTAACATTAACCTGTTGGTTTGATAGGTAGTGCAAGCGAGGCTGATTTGTTGTTGGGTTAACCAAGAGGGAAAATCGATCTCGCCAAAAATCTCGTGTTCCGAGGCTGTATTGAAATTTGTGCGATCGTGGATTGAATCAGAAATCATATATTTTCTATACAAATTGCGATCGTACCCAAATAACATTGCTAAGGTGACAATTGTTTCAGATATAACAATCATCTACCAATGCTAAATACAATTAGAGAGCTCGCTTTCATCGCCTCCGACATCCCAGACAGTCAAACCCTAATCTCGGGCATCAAAAAAGGCATCGAAACCGCCATCCTCGACCCAAACCGGGATGCCATAGCACAAATCACCCAAACCATCAAAGGCAAAAAATACTCAGCCATCCACATCATCTGTCACGGTGCCCCGGGTCATCTGCAGTTAGGGAATACAGCATTAAATATTGAAACCCTGCCCCAGTACACTTTTGAGATACAACAGTGGCGAGAAAGTCTAACAGCAGAGGCATCCATCCTACTGTACGGGTGCAACGTCGCCGAGAATCTAGAGGCCGGTTCGCGTAGATATTTGAGAATAATCGACAACTCAAATAAACCAGCCCCCACCCCAGCATCCGGCAATCAATTCCTGACTCAACTGCACCAACTCACCGGGGCATTCATCGTCGCCAACCCCAACCCCACGGGCAACTCCGCACTGGGAGGAACCTGGAAACTCACTTCATCCATCCCCCCATCCCCCCAAGCGCCCAAACTCGCCCTCACAGAAACCGCCCTCAAAACCTACAGCGGCATCCTGGGTTTAGCCCCCAAAGTAGACTTCCCCATTGGGACTCGCCCCTTTGAAGTCAGCATCGGCGACATCAACGGCGACGGTTTACCAGATGTAGCAACGGCGAACACTGACGGGTTCGCCACCTCCATCCTCATCAACACCACCCCCACAGGCGCCACCACCCCCACCTTCGCCCCCGCAGTAGACTTTCCCACTGGGGCTTTCCCCCCTTCAGTCAGCATCGGCGACATCAACGGCGACGGTTCACCAGATGTAGCAACGGCGAACTTAGGCAGCAACACCACCTCCATCCTCATCAACACCACCCCCACAGGCGCCACCACCCCCACCTTCGCCCCCACAGTAGACTTCCCCACTGGGGTTAGGCCCTTTTCAGTCAGAATCGGCGACATCAACGGCGACGGTTCACCAGATGTAGCTGTGGTGAACCAATTCAGCGATACCACCTCCATCCTCATCAACACCACCGCCACAGGCGCCACCACCCCCACCTTCGCCCCCACAGTAGACTTCCCCACTGGGGTTAGGCCCTATGGAGTCAGCATCGGCGACATCAACGGCGACGGTTCACCAGATGTAGCTGTGGCGAACAGTAACACCACATCCATCCTCATCAACACCGCCCCTATAGGCGCCACCACCCCCACCTTCGCCCCCGCAGTAGAATTCCCCACTGGGATTTACCCCAGAGCGGTCAGCATCGACGACTTCAACTTGGACGGTTCACCAGATGTAGCTGTGGCGAACCGTAACAGCAACGATGTCTTCATCCTCATCAACACCACCCCCACAGGCGCCCTCACCCCCACCTTCGCCCCCAAAGTAGACTTCCCGACTGGGGCTCAGCCCTCTTCAGTCAGCATCGGCGACTTCAACGGCGACGGGAAACCAGATGTAGCAACGGCGAACTACGGCAGTCGGAGCACCTCCATCCTCATCAACACTACCCCCACAGGCGCTACTACCCCCACCTTCGCCCCCAAAGTAGAGTTCACCACTGTGGCTGGCACCCTTTCAGTCAGCATCGGCGACTTCAACGGCGACGGGAAACCAGATGTAGCAACGGGGAACGTTGGCAACAACACCATCTCCATCTTCCTCAACAACACCCCCAAAGTCAGCATCGCAGCCGGCACTACCCCCACCGAAACAGGCCCCACTAATGGCACATTTACTATTACCCTCGATACTCCCGCCCCCGACGG
>NZ_JAUBVJ010000148.1:0-10404 GCF_036702785.1 Microcoleus sp. AR_TQ3_B6
TCTTGATAGTTGACCTTCATAAAATATCCCTTATTTTTCTGGCATTGTAGCACTTATTTGGCAAAATGGTATAACTTGCCCGATCTTCAGTCAGCCATAACCGCCTCTAAAAAACGGTTTGATCTTGAAGAAATGTTTCGTGACTTCAAGAGCGGAGGCTATCAATTAGAAGACACTAATGTTTCTGGCAGTCGATTAATATCTTTGATTTTGCTCATCTCTTTTGCCTATACTTTAGCCACATTTCAAGGACAAAAGATTAAACGAACTGGAGTACAGAACTATGTGGCTAGAATTAAAGAATACGGACGAGTAACCCGAAGACATAGTAGCTTTTATGTAGGTTTATATAGTCAAACTTGGATAGGTTTTAGGGAGAGTGGCTGGGCCATTGTTCAAGAGTTAATGAAACTCAATCGCAATAAGCTACCAGATTATTTACGAGGTTTAAGAGCAATGGAGCTGATTATGTCTAAGTCTTAGCTTTCATGTCACCCCTTCAGACTCCAATAAACTAAGTCGCCATTATAGGGACTTCTATCACCTTTTACCAACAGATAGTTGTTGCTACTGGTCGCAAACTCTGTGTGTAAAATTAGCTTTTTTGGCTCATCCCCTTTTGTCGCAAATACCCAGTTTCTATTGCCGATTGGTCGCCAATATAGACGATGAGCTTTTTTGACATTAAGAGTGCGACGTTTGGCCCATCTCCGAAGTTTGAAATAGGTCAGATTATCTTGTCTGGATAATTCTCCTATAGTGCCAATATCCGAGGCTTTGTAATAAGAACTCCATCCTCTAATTACAGGATTGAGGTCTTTAATGAGTGCCTCTTGTGGCGATAATCTGTGCATCTTAATAATGCGAGATATTTCCCGCTGATGCGTCAGGATTGCTTTCTTTGATGGGGTGATGAGTGTGTCAAAACCTAATTTTCGCCCGTGATTATCTTCATCACTACGATATTTTTCCCTAGGGAACTGTTGGATATGATGACCAAGAAAGTCAAATCCAGCACTTCCATCTTCACTTAAATTGGGCTCGAGTGTATGCGCTAATCGGGTTTGGGAAGGTTTTAATTGTAAGTCAATGCCAGCTAACCACTCAGAAATTACAGCAATACACCCAGAATTTACGGACTTGCTTTCGTGCAAAAGTACGAAATCATCTGCATAGCGGATGACACCAATAGAACGGCGTTTTTCCTTTTTACTTAACTTGGGAATAGTTAAGGTTTCCACGTAATCTTTAACTACCGTTTCTAGTCCGTGTAAGGCGATATTCGCCAATATAGCAATCCTAAATCAGTTGCAAACTAATCGGGCTTCACTAATCATGATTAAGTTGGTATTAATTCAGCCTTTTTAACAAAAAATTTATACATATATAACTTGCAAAAATCAAAAACTTGACAATGAGTTACCAGCATAAATAATTTTTTAATAAGTGGGAAAGATTTACATAAATACCAATGTTCTCTCAAAAATCTTTTGCCTTGAAGCCAAATATCTTTTACAGGGTTTTGCTCAGGTGCATTAGGTGCACATAATTCACATATTATTAACCATTCACATTTTGGTAAATTTTGATTCACCTCATTAAGATAATCTCGCATTTCTCCGTATTTATGATAACTTGCTCCATCCCAAAATATTAAAATTATAGCTCCTTTATTTAGATTTTGGAGGTATTTTACAAACAAAACTGTATTCTTTGAATTTCCGGCTTCATACTCTTGAAAAAAAAATCTTTTGTTTGATAGTTTAGCGCACCAAAATATGTTTGCCTTTCTCTCTGATTTGTCATGGGTACTTCTATTTTTTTATTCGTTTTCCCCCAAACATATCCACAAACATCACCCCTGAGTAAATGACACTCATCAATCATATACACCACAAGCTTTCCAGCTTCTATTTCCCTTCTTTTCTCTGCCAGAATCTTCTCGATTTCTATCTTTTTTGTTTTTACCAATTCATCGTTTTTTTTTTGATTACTTTTTTGAGTTTTATTCCAGCTAATCTTGGCTTTCTCAAGTAATGTATAATAACTTTGATTGGATTTGAAACGAACATCATACTTGTCTTCTATATATATCTGAAACTCCTGTAAGCTCAAATATTCTTGAGTCTTTAAGTAATTGACAATCTCTAGGCGTTGCGCTCGACTTAGATATGCTTTTGACCCTTGATACTTCAGCTTTAATTCTTCAACTCCATTTTTGATAAATTTCATTTTGGATTGACTGATAAATGTTGCTGATACATTTAATATCTTTTGAATTTTCGGACCAGGTACGGCCTCAATCCACATCATTACGGACATTGCTCGCTTTAGTTCTCTTGGGTCGGGGTTGCCATCTATAAAATCACTTAACTCTTGTAAAGGGTGTTGCTCAGACATATTGTTTTTTTGCCGTTTTCCAGTGTACAAGTATTATTATATTCCCAAATTATTATAATTTATAATAATTTGCAATTGATTTAGGATTGCTATATCAAACGCTACGGGGATTATGGGGTGGATTGGAAGAATGTCCCTCAACCTTGGGAACAGGCTATTCCTTTGCCGCTCGTTCTGGCTGAAATCCATAACTGACAACGCTTTGACGGCTTATGTTGCACTTTTTTGCACGGATCTCGGCTCAATGTCGATAACGCCCAGGGTCACCAAAACAACCAGAAACCTGCATGGAAATCCACGGGGCATCATCCCCAAGTCCATGAACATAGGTCTGTTGTCCAAGACCGCAACGAATCGCACAATCGAGCAACTGGTCGCCTGCCTGGTCGGGAGTCCCCAAGGTCGCGCCAAATCTCAAGTTCTCTTGCTCAGCAGGACGGCACAGCCCTAAACGCGCCTCAATCCATCCAAGGGTTCGAGTTTTGCGACGATCCTGGGGTGGCTCTTCCCGTCCTTTGGGCGGGGCGGTGGTGACAATCGGGATGTAGCTGCCATCCATTTCGACGATCAAGCAAGAGGACGCGCCGAGCGTGGGAATCTCACAGGCTAGTTGCTCGGCTTGTAAAACGGCATCAGCATGACGCAAGGTGATGGCTTGGGCAGAACTGATCGGCACTGTAATGCCATGATGTTCTTGTAATTTCTGAGGAATTTGTCCAAAAGGAACATCTGCATCAAAATGGAATATAGCATGAGGGGTCATTACCCTCAGCTCACAAACGTGATTTTGCATTATTGTATAAACACGGGTTGAGTCTAAAAGGCTACCTATTATAATGCCTAAATCGAATAGATTTCCTCTCTTTAGTGGCTATGTCATAGCTGTAGTCGCTCAATCAAGGTAGAAGTTCACGGGGGTAGCAAAAGCCCAAAACATCTGGTAAGGTGAGGGACATGGAGAAGACAGTGCCGGAATTAATGGCAGTAATCAGTCCAGCAGAGTGGGCGCAAGTGCCAGACAGGATCCTCGAACTAATTTACGAATTAGTGCGTAGGATGGCTCATTTTGAACAAAAAATAGGGGAACTGAGAACAGAAAACGAGCTTCTCAAATAGCAATTAGCCAGAACTTCGGCAAATTCATCACAACCACCATCGAAGAATCCTCAAGGATTTAAGCCCAATCGAAAGAAACCAACCGGAAAGAAGCGAGGTGGGCAACTAAGACATTCGGGACACGAGCGGAAGCTATACCCGACCGAAATGTGTACTGAAGTAATCAACCATTACCCAAAGCAATGTAGTGGATGTGGAGGCATCCTAGAGATTGAAAATAATGGTCAAGCCTCTCGACATCAAGTAGTGGAAGTCCCACCAGTACAGCGACTCGTCATCGAACATCAGTTTCATCCAATTACCTGTAGTTGTTGTGGGAAAGAAAATCAAGCCCCAGAAATGACCGAAATAATAGGAATGGGTGGATATGGTCCAAGAACAGCAGCCTATGTAGGTTTATTGAGTAGTGAGTATCGACAATCCTGCCGCCAAATACGTGCGCTGATGCAGGTGGTGTTTGGGATTGAAATGTCCGTCGGCACTATCAATCGTCTACGGACAGAAGTGAGTGAGGCAGTTGGCGATGGGGTCACATCAGCCCAACATTACATCCAGCAGCAGCCGAATGTGGGAGTAGATGAGACTAGATTTCAGCAGCGGAATGGAGATGGTCAAAATGCCACCAAGACCAGTGGTTGGCTGTGGGTGGCTGTAACGCCATTGATTCAGAGCTTTCAGGTAATTTTAAGCAGAGCTAGTAGTGCTGCTCAAACGGTTTTGGGCGAAACTTTTAGTGGCTCGATCACCAGCGATCGTTGCCCTGCCTATAATTGGGTGGATGTCAATCACAGGCAACTGTGTTGGGTACACCTCAAACGAAATTTTATTCAAATATCCGAACGAGTTGGAGCTTCAGCCCAAATCGGCAAATCCTTGCTGGAGCAAGAAAAACAGCTTTTCAATCTCTGGCATAAATTTAGAAATGACCAACTCACTCGTTCGGAGTTAAAAGAAAAAGTTGAACCTATTAAGACTGAAGTTTTGAGTATCTTGCTAGAAGCTTCGCAGTTAGACATCCACGAGAGGGAAAAGACCCCACTGGCAAAAACTGTGCGGACTTGTCGTAATTTACTAAAGTTGGAAGTGGCTCTGTGGTTATTTATCTCCTCGGATGGTGTAGAGCCGACTAATAATGCCGCGGAGAGAGCCATTCGCCCTGCTGTGATGTGGCGACGGACTAGCTTTGGTTCAGATTCTGCAGCAGGAAGTCTGTTTGTTGCCGGTTTACTCACCGTTGTGTCTTCTCTCAAGCTGCAAGACCCGAATATTCTTGAGTTCTTGACTGAATCTGTCTTGAGTGCTCGTTCTGGTCGGACTCCTCCTTCTCTTCTGCCATGTTAACCCCGTGAACTTTTACCAATCAAGTACGGGGAAGTTTTTTCGTAGCAGCCCTCAAACGGAAAAAATCTTTAATAATCTAGTAGGTAGGCGCAATTGTTTTGCATATAGACTACGGCTTGACAAGGCTTTCAGCTATCTGCATCTTATATTTGACTTAGCCTATCTATTTATCATCCTCGTACTTATTGAGTGGTTACCAAAGAATGATATACTGTGTAGACTAGCTACACGAGACAAAGACGAAATAGTTGATTTAGGAGGTGACATCGGTTGTGAGTACATTTCTACATTAGTCTTGAGGCGGGTATACCAGTATTGAAGTAGTAAGCAGGTTTAAGCTTTCAAGAAGCAAGGGCTGACAGGTACTCAAAAGTTACTGCACTGTAATATGCTAGGTACGTACGCCACCAGGATATATATTTTTGTCCTTGGCTAAAAAATCTCATTAAATTAGCAGTACCAAGGCAATGAGATGAGTATTCAGTAAACTAGCTATTCAAGTTGAATACACAAGTTTTTATAAGTATTTTTATTGCATGCTCAAGCTATTTAATGTTATTCTTAAGGAAATTCACTTCACTGGAGAGTTAGGCAATTTGCAACATCCCATCTAGTAATTTTTTAACAATGCCTAATGAAGATATGAGGAAGATGGGCTATCAGGTTATTGATATCCTCATAGAGCACTTTGAAACTTTGCCGAATAAACCTGTTTCGCATTTAGTAGATCGAGTAGAGCTGAAGAAAAAAATGGATGAGTCACTACCTGAATCAGGTAGTAGCGTTAGCGATGTATTGCAGGAACTTCAGCAAAATGTCTTTGGCACTCTCATACATCAAGATCATCCACCTAATTTCTCCTTTGTTCCTAGTCCAAATAATTTTGTCAGTGTAATGGCCGATACGCTTGCAACAGGTTTTAATGTGTTTGCGTCCACATGGATGGAATCTCCTGGAGCAACGGAAATTGAACTAACTGTTATATCTTGGTTAAGACAGATGTGTGGACTTCCTTCCACTACTGGTGGGCTTTTTGTAAGTGGAGGATCAATGGCTAATCTCACCGCACTAGCAGTTGCAAGATATGCAAAGCTTGGGGATAAGGTTGGTAATAGTGTTATTTACTGCTCAGACCAAACTCATGTATCTCTTGAACGAGCATTGAAGCTATTAGGTTTTGCACTCGACCAAATCCGTAAGCTCCCTTCTGATAGCAATTTTCGCTTAGACTGTTCCAAACTCAAACTAGAAGTAGATTTAGATCGTGCTGCGGGTAGAAATCCTTTTTGTGTTATCGCGAACGTAGGAACCACAAACACTGGTGCTGTAGATCCATTAATGGAACTTGCAGTTTTTTGTCGCAAGGAGAACCTGTGGTTACATGCTGATGGCTCCTATGGAGCCGCAGCTATTTTATGTGATCAAGAGCGTCCTCGATTAGAGGGATTAGGACATGTAGACTCCTTATTGTAGATCCTCACAAGTGGCTCTTTCAGCCTTATGCGATTGGTGGAGTACTTGTTCGTGATGGTCGTTTATTGGAAGAGACTTTTTGCATACGACCTGAATATCTAAACGACGTAGACAGACCCGATGATATCAAGTTTTATAACTATGGTATTGAACTAACGCGAAGTTTCCGAGCGCTTAAACTTTGGATGTCCCTTAAAGTTTTTGGTCTTGAAGCATTTCGAGAGGCAGTAACTAGAGGAATTGAGCTTGCTGAAATAGCTGAATCATTTTTACGTAGGCTCGATAGCTGGGAAATTGTGACTCCAGCTCAAATTGGGATTGTGACTTTTCGATATGTACCACCAGGTCGGTTACAACCCGAAGTAAATGATGTTAATCGACAAATTGTAGATAGAATGATATCAGATGGTTTTGCTATGCTGACTTCTACTACTTTAAATGATTGTGTAGTCTTGCGTTTATGCACGATCAACCCTCGTACTACAGAATTATATATTGTAAACACTATTGAAAAATTAAACTACTTCGGATGTCAGATAAGCAGCAGTTTCAATTGAATCCTAACTATTTTCTGTAGGTCTCTGTGGGAGAGCATACCACTTTTGCGAGGGAGATATTTACACTCACATAGATTAAAATATTCTATTAAGGAGTAGACAGAAAGCCGGGAGGTAAGGTTATTAAAAATTATTTTTTGTATAGTTTTGCAAAATAGATCAAGGCTAAAATATCCAAGAGTAAGACTACAATGTGTAACTTCATGAAAACATTTAAGCTCTAAATTCGTAACCTCATGAAAAGTTCTTTCTTCATCCGCTTCAATGCACTCAGTAAGTTCCTTATTCTGGTATTGCTGTCGGTTGCAACTACTCCCGGCATGGCGGTATCTTGCAAACTGGTTTCAACGATTTTAATCGAAAAGAAATTACCGTACGGCATTAAAACGATTAAGGCACCCGATACCGATCAGCGGCACTACACCACTTTGGCGGGGACGCACTTTTCCTATCGTTGCAATATTCCATACACATTAAAGACTAAGGAAGCCGCGATTAAAATCTGCGAAATTGATCCGGTCGAGTTAAAAATTTTGTCTTGGCCGGAAACCGAGGTGATTAATATTATTAAAGGCGAAGTGGAGATTGAGGAGGCGAATGGGATCAAAAAAACTTATGTCGCTGGCGATATGTTCGTGTTACCGCAAGGCTTCAAAGGAGTATGGCGTCAATCCGAAATGCTGATTAAAGTAGTTGTGCGTCACCCACTTTATTGGAAAGATTAATCAATGAAGACTGTACGAAACAATGTTTTTTTGGGTGCAACCCAATATGTCGGCGGCGCGTCCGTCACTCTGGAGAATTTAATCGTCGATCCTGCGCGGTGCGCAGCTTTGCGCAACGTCGCTGAAGGGGTGTCTTTAGTTCCAGTTTATGAGGGTGAAATTCTTGAGCAAGCTCAACTCGCGGTTGTGCAATCACTGAAGGCGGCAGGTCGTAGTGCTGGCGAAATAGACGCAGTGTTTTTCGTTTCTAACGGTTTGGATGCCAAGAATACGCTCGACGCCGAGTGGCTCGGCGCTTTTAGCGAACGCCTTGGGTTGGACTTATCAGCGCATTATCGAATCGCCATGGCAGGTTGCGCCGGATTTCACTGGGCAGCTAAACTGGCGTCGACCCTGATTGTAGCGGAAGAGTATGCCAACGTGCTGCTGCTCTCGTTCGATCAAGCGAAGCATCCCTTGCAACGAATCTATGGCGAAGAGGGAAGTTTCCCTTACGTGACCGGCGATGCGTCGTCCGCCTGCATCCTCTCGGCCTCAAGCAAGGGGATGGACTTTCGCCTCATGGGTCGAGTAATCAATATTTGGGATGGAAAACAGGCCCGGGCAGCCTCTCTCGAAGACGAAGTCGGCTGCATCGAGCGCCTATTTGGCGAAGTTTACTCGAATATCGCAATCAATGCCAACGACATTGATTTGATGATCACGAACAATTACTCGCTGAACGTCAGCCGGCTGTATGGCAACCTTGCAGGCATCGACTTCAAAAAGGTATACACCGAAACTATCGTTACCCATGCTCATTGCTTTTCCTCGGACATTGTTATCAATTTGCATCATGGTCAACGCACAGGGCAGATTGAAACAGGCGCACGAGTGCTAACCTTCAGCGCAGGTCCTTACCAATGGGGAGCATGTGTTTTTGAAAAAATCGAACAAACTCAAGGATAATGATGGAAACAGTGGTAGAGCGCTTCCTTGCAGTTGCGCAGGCAAACCCGAACGCACTCGCAGTAATTACGGACAACGGAACGTGGACTTACAAAGCGTTGGCCTTGCGTACACGGCAAATTGCCGATGCAATCGACCAATGGTTCAAAAATGAAACCGGGCGCAGCGCTGATGTGAGCGACATTATCGGCATTTCGCTGGACAAGAATGCCGACTTGCTTGCTTCGATGATTGCAATCATGGCACTCGGGGCAGCTTATGTACCAATCGATCCAGAGTTGAATCGAAATACCCAAACCTATATCTTGGATCGCTGCAATTGCAAATTGGTGGTATGCAAACCGGACGCTTTGCGTGGCATTGACACGATCGGTCGAATCGACCCCACTGCTATCGAAATCGACGGCAAACCTAAACTGATCGAGCCGCGTGCTCATCTGGAAGATCGTTGTTATACGATTTTCACCTCCGGCTCCACCGGACACCCTTCGGGTGTTCCCATCCTTCATCGCAATCTAGTTAATTTATGTAAATGGGTGACTGCGGAATTCGGCCTCGGCCGCACCAACCGCGTGTTGCAGTTTTCGACGATTAACTTCGACGCATCAGTGTTGGATATTTTCCCCGCTTTGACCAGTGGTGCGGCATTGTGCCTGCCTACTGGCGAGCAACGTTTGTCAGAAAATGAATTGGCGTGGTTTTGCATGCACCACCACATCGATCATGCGTTCCTGCCACCAGCGTTGCTGGCGGTATTGAATTCTGAACGTTTCCCGCAAATTCGAACCGTGTTGACCGGAGGTGAAGCTTGCAGCCATACAACACTCGCTGCATGGGCACCCACACGTCGTTTTTTCAATCTATACGGTCCAACTGAATGCACTGTTGTGGTAAGTTTTAAGGAGATATCCGCCGAAATGCCTCAAAAATATCGGTCGTGCCATTCCTGGAGTGCGTTTACATGTGCTTGACCAACATATGCGACCTGCTCGACGCGGCGAACTGTATGTTGCCGCGTCGAGCAGTGTCACCCGGCTATTTGCACGACCCTGAGACGACTGCGGCAAAATTTGTGAATTGCCCCGACGTGGATTGGGATCGTCTGTACAAGACTGGGGACATTGTTGAATTTGATCCCTCAGGTGATTTACATTTTGTAGGTCGCGTCGATCGGCAAGTCAAGGTGCGCGGATTCCGCATCGAGCTCGAAGAAATCGAGACCGCAATGATGAAAGCGGGGTGTGCCCAAGCGGCGGTCAGAGTATCTCCACAAGGCGCTTTGGTGGCCTATTTCGTTTCATCCGATATGGTCGGTGCAAATTTGCGCGACCGCCTTGCTCAATGGCTCAGTGATTACAAAATCCCGCAACCCTTCGTTGCGCTCCCGCGGCTCCCGCAAAAGCCGAGCGGCAAGGTGGACTTAGAAGCGCTGCCCTTGTTTGGCGATATTTCCGATCAGCAGCTTGCATCAACCAATTCGGATGCAGAGTCAGCTAGGCTCGATTCGATCTTTTTGCTATGGGCAAAAGAATTAAGTGTTTCCCCTGAAATTCTGCATAGCAGCTCTAATTTTCGCGAACTAGGAGGTACGTCACTCAATCTTCTTCGAATTCTTGTACAAATTGAAAAACAGTACGGTGTTAAGATTTCATTTGCCGACTTTTTGAAAACCCCGACCCCACACTTTATCTATAGGACTTTAAAGCAGCATGAACACCAAATTTCTGCCTAACTTGAATCATATAGGTCTTACTGTTCATAGTATTGATGGCTCTCCTGAACTTATGGTTATAAGTTTATCTAATCAAAAAAGCAAGCTAATACGCGATTCCTAAAATTATTAA
>NZ_JAUBVJ010000149.1:0-10380 GCF_036702785.1 Microcoleus sp. AR_TQ3_B6
AATTAATAATTAAATGGGGGCGAAAAATCAAAAACAAGGGTAATGCTTGTATCACAGTTTAAATGTGTAACAGCTTAATGAGTAATGACTAATTTAAAAGAGACGATCGACCAACCAGCTTCCCAGCCACAGCCCGAAACTCGAAGTAGCCACCAACAGGATAAACGTGTAAAGCCCGCTGTCGGTGTCGCTCAACCTTTCCCCGGCTACCATCCGCGCCACCACTCCAGCAATAATGCCGATCGCAGCCCAAGCGCTATAAACAGTCTTAGACCCGGCGAGGCCCAAGGCCCCAGCGATCGCCTCCGAACCCGCCCCAGCCAAAACCCCCGCCCACGCCCCAATCCCCAGCCCGATCGCACCAGAGAGCCCGACGGGGCCGCCAGAATTCACCCCTAGTTCCGTCGCCAGCCCGCACGTCAAGCCGACAATCGCCCAACACACGGCCGCCACCAACGCCTTAACCCAATCCCCAGAACCCGTTCCAGCCATCAATCCCACCACTGTCACCACTCCCGCCACCGCCAAAACAGCAGCCACAGCCCGAGACTCGGCCTCGGAACTGGCGATCGCCCCCAAACCAGCCCCAACTGCACCCCAAGCAGCCCCTGTTACCATTCCTCCCGCCTGAAAACCGGCGATCGACCCCCCTACCGCCCCAGCCAAAACTAACGCCGCCAGCCACACTCTGGGCGTTGCCGAACCCTCCGCCAGCAAAATCGCGGCCCACAGCCAATCTGCACCGCAGATTAAAGTCCACATCCACAGCGGGGCGACTGATACCGTCAAAATCCAACCGGTCAAAGCGTAACTCGCCACGGCGATTGCCAGCGGCCCCCAAGGGAAGCTTGAATAGTGTTGAGATGAACGCACTTCCCTCGGCGCGCTTCGCGGTTTTGAGTATTGAGTTGAAAATTCTTTTTTCCTTTTCGAGGTAAGCTTTTGATAGTTTGGAGATGGCCGCGCTTTCGGACCAACGCTTGGCCCTGGTTGCTTTCTTGAACCCCACCCTTGGCGATTTTGAGTTGAAAATCGTGTCTTGCTTGAAGAGTTCTTTTGAGTTTGAAATTTTTTGGAGGTGGCTTTTGGGCGGGTTTGGCGGCGCTGGGAACCATGCCTGGCGGCTGATTTTGCAGAACGCCTTCTCAGCGGCTTGGACGGCGGCGGCGGCTGCTGCTGAAACTGTTTTTCGATCGACTTCGATTCAGGCTGACTCAGAAACAACACCAACTGCTGGTAAGCTTCATTAATTTCTGTTAATCTTTGGTGAGCTTTTTGTTGCAGTCGGTCATTGTGGGCAAACCGATCCGGATGCCACACAAACGCTAAATCCCTGTAAGCACGCTTAATTTCTTCGAGGGAACTTCCCGGCTCAATTTCGAGGATTTCGTAGCATCGATTAATGTCAGCCATAGGCTTCGATCGGCAGGTCTTGATAAATTGGCGTGAAGCGAAGCTATCCCGAGCGGGAATCCCACTTAACATCTTGTACTATTCTCAGCCAAGCTGCACAGTAAGCCGAGAGCCGATCGAGTGTCAAGCGTCCTCAAGTCTGTCGGCCATCCCTAGGGTTGATCGATGCAGACTGACAACTGGCTACAATGAGAAAATCCTTTCGTGCGATCGGTATTTGTGTCTGTGTCGGCAAATCAAGCTCCCATCTTCATCTTAGTTGACGGTCACTCCCTGGCCTTTCGATCCTACTTCGCCTTTGCCAAAAGTCGAGACGGAGGCTTGCGAACTACGACAGGCATTCCCACCAGCGTCTGTTTTGGCTTTCTCAAGTCGCTGCTGGAAGTAATGGCGGCCCACGACCCCCAGTACATGGCGATCGCCTTTGACCTCGCCACACCCACATTTCGCCACGAAGCAGACGAAACTTACAAAGCCGGCCGTGCGGAAACTCCCGAAGATTTTATTCCCGATATCAAAAACCTGCAAGAACTCCTCACCTATTTGAATTTACCTGCAATAACTGCTCCCGGCTTTGAGGCGGACGATGTTTTGGGAACTTTGGCTAACATTGCCAGCGCGGCGGGTTATCAGGTCAAAATCCTCACGGGCGATCGAGATTTGTTTCAATTAGTAGAAACCGAAAAACAAATCAGCGTATTATATTTGAGTACCGATGAACTCAGGCGATCGGGCAAAGGCAAATCCCAAGAATACGGCCCGGAAGAAGTCAAAGCCAAACTCGGTATTTTGCCCCAACAAGTAATAGATTACAAAGCTTTGTGCGGCGACAAATCCGACAACATCCCCGGAGTCAAAGGCATCGGCGACAAAACCGCCCTGCAATTGCTGGAAGCTTACAATTCCCTCGACGGAATTTATGCAGCAATCGACGAGATTAAAGGAGCAACTAAGAAAAAGCTAGAAGAAGGCAAAGAAGCTGCTTATCATTCTCAACGCATGGCGACAATTGTCCAAGACGTGCCCTTAGAAATCAACTTAGAAGATTGCCAGCTTATAGGTTTTGACGAATCAGCCTTGATTCCCATGCTGGAAAAGTTGGAATTCAAGACATTTTTAAGCAAAGTTAAACAAATTCAAAAGCGTTTTGGTGGCGTTGAAGAAAAGGAAAAACAACAAGAGAAATCCTCGTTCCCAGGCTCTGCCCGGGAACGCATATCCAGAGGCTCTGCCTCGTCGGAAAACACCCTAGAAAAGCCCTTGGAGGGTGTAGAACAGCCATTGGAGGGTGTAAAAGAGCCATTGGAGGGTGTAGAAAAGCCATTGGAACAGGGGGGGCAAGATGCCCACTCCACAATAGATAAGTCACCTCCAACTTCTGAAAGTTCAGAAGCAGACGAATTGTGGTTTTGGACTCATGATGACACCAAAGCCGCCAAGCAGGAAAACAAATTACCCATTAAACCCCGAATAATTCAAACAACCGAACAGTTAAACGAATTAGTCCAACTGCTGCAAACCTGCACCGACAAAGCCTCACCCGTAGCGTGGGATACCGAAACCACCGCCATCGAACCGCGAGACGCCGAATTAGTCGGAATTGGCTGCTGTTGGGGAACCGGTGAAGAGGATCTCGCTTACATTCCCACGGGACACAAAACCGGCACAAACTTGGACAAAGCCACAGTTTTAAATGCTTTGCGTCCGATTTTGGAAAGCGAAAATTATCCCAAAGCCCTGCAAAATGCTAAGTTCGATCGATCGATCCTGCGGTGTCAGGGAATTAAACTAGCAGGAGTCGTCTTCGACACCATGCTAGCCAGTTACGTACTCAATCCAGAAAAAAATCACAGTCTCAGCGCACTGTCAAGGGAATACTTAGGCATTATTGCCAAAACTTACAATGAATTAGTGCCGAAAAACAAAACAATTGCTGACATCAGTATTGTAAAAGTAGCCGACTACTGCGGCATGGATGTTTACACTACATTTCAGTTAGTAGGTAAACTTAGAGCAGAATTGGATAAAGCTGATGAAGCTAACTTTCCCGGAAAGTCTCTGCATCGGTTGCTGCTGGAAGTAGAACAGCCCCTAGAACCAGTTTTAGCAGAAATGGAATACTGCGGAATTCGCATTGATTCAGCGTATCTGCAAGAACTATCGCAACAGCTAGAAAAGAGCTTAAAAGAAATAGAAGAAAAAACTTATCAAGCAGCGGGGAGAAAGTTTAATTTAGGTTCCCCCAAACAACTCAGCGAAATCTTGTTAGAAAAAATCCCGGATGAGTTTCAGAAAAAGTCTCGCAAAACTAAGACTGGATACTCTACAGACGCCGCTGTATTGGATAAATTGCAAGGAGACCACCCGATTGTAGACGATTTATTAGAACACCGAACATTATCCAAGTTGAAATCAACTTATGTCGATGCTTTGCCGCAGCTAGTGCGTGCGGATACCGGGCGAGTGCATACAGATTTCAACCAAACTGCAACGGGTACGGGAAGGCTTTCTTCTTCCAATCCAAATTTACAAAATATTCCCATCCGCACCGAGTTTTCGCGGCAAATTCGCAAAGCTTTTTTGCCGGAGCCAGGTTGGCTGATGGTGTCGGCTGACTATTCTCAAATTGAACTGCGGATTTTAGCTCATTTGAGTCAAGAACCTGTGTTAATTGAAGCTTACAAAAATAACCGAGATGTGCATACCGTGACGGCTCAACTGCTGTTTGAAAAAGAGGAAGTAACTCCCGATGAAAGACGGTTTGGCAAAACAATTAATTTTGGGGTAATTTACGGTATGGGGGCGATTAAGTTTGGTCGTTCGATGGGCAAAACTTCAGCAGACGGCAAAGAGTTTATTAAGCGATTTAACGAGCGTTACAGTAAAGTTTTTGAATTTTTGGAGAAAGTAAAAAAAGAGGCGATCGCCCTCGGATACGTCACCACAATACTCGGCCGCCGCCGCTATTTAAAATTCGAGAGCGAAAGCATCCTCGACTTAAAAGGCCGCAATCCCCAAGACATTCACTCCGATAGACTTAAATCTCTCAGCAGAGATGATGCCCAATCTTTGCGGGCAGCAGCCAACGCTCCGATTCAAGGCTCCAGTGCTGATATCATTAAACTTGCCATGATTGAAGTACACAAAATTTTGCAAAACTATCAGGCGCGGCTGCTGCTGCAAGTTCACGACGAATTAATCTTTGAAGTACCTCCCGATGAATGGGAAGAATTGCAGCCGAAAATTAGAAGTGCGATGGAAAATGCTCTGCCACTTAGCGTACCGCTGATAGTGGACATCCACGCAGGGCAAAATTGGATGGAAACAAAATAGACAGCAGCAACCGAAATTTTGGGAGAAAAAACAAGATGATGACAGCCGAAACACAAACTTTGTGGCAGCAGTTAAACGATGTAAAAAAACGCGCCACCGATTTAAACTTGCGCTTTTATCAAGCAGCTCAAAAACTGCAAGAAAGCGGCACTCCTTTATCCGAAAGCTTGATTGAAGAATTAGCCGTCTACCGCCAAGATTTTGACAAGCTATGCGCTAAAACTCAGCAATTGGCAAGCCAGCAAGCCGCACCTGCGGAGATTGTTTCTCTACAAGATATCGAAAGAGTGCTGCTAAAAGCAGAAGTAGCAAAAATTCGCGCTTGGCATCACTGCATTGACCTCGGTTGCGGAGTCATCACTCCGGGCGGCGGTAAAACCTCATCTCCCCAAACCGAAGAAAAAATTGGACTTCCCGAAAGTTTAGCAGGAATGACTGTTTTAGATGTCGGTGCTTGGGATGGATTTTACTCTTTTGCAGCAGAAAAGCGCGGGGCTAAGCGCGTTTTGGCTACAGATTCTTTTGTTTGGCAATCCCCCGATTTTGGCAAAGCAGGATTTGAACTGGCCCGCAGAGTGCTCAAGTCTCAAGTTGAAGATATGGAGATAGACGTGCTCGAACTTTCGCCCGAGAAAGTAGGGGTTTTTGATTTGGTTTTGTTCTTGGGAGTTCTTTACCATATGAGGCATCCCCTGCTGGCTCTCGATCGAGTTTTCAGCGTTACCGGCAAGCAGTTAATATTAGAAACTCACGTCGATATGCTTGATTGCCAAAGACCGGCAGTGGCATTTTATCCTGGCGGCGAACTGAATAATGACCCGACGAATTGGTTCGGACCAAATGCTCTGGCGGTGAAAGGGATGCTCGAAAGTGCAGGATTTCGCGACATTAAAGCTGTTAATATTTCCCAAGCTAGCGGTCCGTGCGCCCGGATGGTTTTTCACGCTTGGCGTTAGGGAAAGACTGAAAGTGCGATCGGTTAATTAAACTCACCCGATAAATGTAAACTAATAGACAGAAATATGAGCAAAACCCAAATTGCCATTTTCCCAAAAATAAAAAGCTTAAGTGCAGCGATCGTGCTATTGCTACTATTCGGGTGTCCACAAAACATAGCGCCCAACAACTATCCTGTAAAGCGAGTTAGCGACGGCGACACCCTGGTCGCCAGCGATAGCGCTGGAAAAGATATCAAAGTGCGTTTTGCCTGCATAGATGCACCGGAAATCGCCCACACCAACGCTGAAAAAAATAGCAAAGCATCAGCCCAAAAAAATCAATTTAAGTGGGGAAATCTAGCGCACCAAAGAATGCAGCAGCTAGTCAAACAAGGGGGCGGTCGCGTTGTTCTGACCGTCACCGATACTGACCGCTACGGCCGCAAAGTTAGCGAAGTTCGCTTATCAAACGGCATATTTGCCCAAGAAGTTTTGACGCGCGAAGGATTAGCAATGGTTTACCGTCCTTACTTAAAAAATTGTCCGAGTGCAAGTGTTCTGGAACAAGCCGAAGCCGAAGCTAAGAAAAATCGCCGGGGCGTTTGGGGTGATTCCAAGTTTGTGCCAGCTTGGCAATTTAGACACAACGACAAATGAGTGAAATTTTGATATTCTGGTAATTGTTCTTTATCTAAAAATCCCCATGTTAGAAATCACCGTAAAAAACAACGCTATCTGTTTTGGTAAACACTTCTCCCTGAATTTTCAACGCACTTTGCGGATACCCGACGACGGTAAAACCTATCCCTTACCGCCGGGATTAGGCGATTTTCCCGTCTGCAAAGTTGATGACTACATTTCTCGAGTACCTGAAACTTGGAAAGAACACGGGGGCGTGTTTATTCCCATGTATCAACGGGAAGCTTTGTGGATTTATTTTAGAGGAGTTAATTGGCGACCCAATGCTGTTAAAATTGCTGTTGGTAAAATCAATGCCGTTTCCGGCAAACCTTGGCAGCAAAAACTGCAAGCTAATGACCAAGATTATGTCATTTGTCCCGCTCAACCCTGGTTAGATGGTATCAATTCTGGTGAAGGTTACATCCGCCAATTTGTTGCTATGCCTCTCGGTATGGGTTACACTGTCGAAGGACAAGTAACTGGTAAAGAAGAATTTGGCGGCATTCAAATCATTGTCTTCGATCCGAAACCAGGGTTATTTCCAGAAGAACCGCCACCACAATTAAGTAGAAAGAGAGGTATTAGTTATGACATGGGTGATGCCAGGGAGGACATTTGTTTCGCACTTAGTGCGGAAATGGGATTAGCAGCAGGTGGTAAAATGAAACAAGAAATTTATCCCGATCGTTACGGTATCAACACCTGGGACGAGACAAATTTCGGCAGAGTATACGTCCACATTGTTAATAGCATGATGTATCGGGAAATCACTGGTAAAGAACCGCCAAACACGCCCGTTACTGCCAAAACTTACAGTGAATACAATCTTCCTTGGTTCGACCTTTACGACGAAAAAAAAGGCGATGTCGCACCGTCAACTATCCTTTCTCAAGTCAAGTCGGTCAAAGAGATGGACAAAAATCTGGGATTTGCACCGCAGCAAGACGATACATCTGTTGACATTCCTCAAGCACAAATTAAAAAGCTCAAAGTCGATCCCGATGGCGTCAGAGATGGCAATTGGTAGTCTACTAGCCGAATCTCGATTGTATATAGGGACAATTCATCAATTTCCTTTGTAAATAGACAGTGCTGCATCAGACCTGCTAAATTAGACACTACCTGTCGCAGTAAGGCGCGCCGAGACGTACCCTACCGATAGATTATTTGTGCAAGTCCAATCAATTAGCAAAAAATTAACATTAAGGGACATCAATGAATTTCAAACATCTGGTTATTTCCGGCATGGCTCTGCTCCTCGGTACTGCAATCGTAGGAAATGCTATTGCTCAAGAACTGACCAACGACCAAAAAACGGTTGTTTGTCGCTTGAAAACAGAAGTTGACCAGCGGAAAGGCAACGGTCAAAAATTAGTATTTGTGCCGTTGCTGGGTCAAGTTCGCAAGCACGTTTCCTCTCCTTTTAGAGCTACCCTGCATCCTGATGTTGAGTATGTTTTTGTTGCTACTTGCGACGGAAATTGCCAGGATTTAAACTTATCTCTCAAGGATGCCAGCGGCCAGGAAATAGCTGCGAGTCAAAAGACAGGCGAACTGGCTTCAATCTCTTTTACTCCCCCATCCCAAGGCGAATATCAAATCACTGCCAAACCGCGCGAATGCACGAAGGCAGAGGGTTGCAGTTTCGGTATGGGAATCTTCGTTCCAGCAAGTGCTAGCGTACCTAATGCTTCAATAATTCCTGCTGAGATAGCACAATTTCGACTTTGCCAGTAGAGAAACAGCGATAGAGTTGTGGGTTGCGAGTAGAGTAGAGTTTTGAATCCGAAATCTAACTCATAACTTGCAACTTATAACTCGCCCCTGATAATATCGCAACCACGGCCGACGGTGAGGAGCTTCTTAATGACTGAAATCCTCCCTGTGACTGTTTCTTTCTTCCTGCTTCTGCTATAATTTGTTATACATAACTCGTCCAAACAGTCAAGCCTAGCGACCTGTGGAACCCTGCAAAGACCCGATAACTGCCGAAACCTGGCCCGGCGAACTCGGCACAATGTAGGAGGTCAGAACTTTATTTACCCTCAGGCAAGCATCAATTAGAATATAGATGGTGCCTCTCAAAGGTGACGAGTACATTGCCCATGTCTTTAACCTTAGTCTTGAAAAATAAACTGCAGAACTGTCCTCAAATAGGGTTGAAAAGTCTGTTGGGTCGCTTGGGTATCAGGCAGAAAATCGGCTGCGGATACGCCTTGGTCATTGGTATTGCCGTTTTGGGTGCTGTGGCGGGACGGGGAGTAGAATCCTATCACAAACACCAAGTTAGAGAAAAACTAGCCATCGACCGAGATAAAGCGGAAATCCTGACAAACCTCAATAACACGGTGCAGGAAGTCAGAATTCAACAGCAAGAGCTGCCGAGTCTGACGGCCAAACCGCAAATTTTCGATCGCGAACGCTCGGAATTCCTGACTCGCGTTGCTCAGATGAGCGGCATCCTCGAACAACTGCAAACCTTTCCACCGACGAAGAATCACGAGATTGCCAAAGACTACAAACTGCTTCAACAGTTCGCTGAAGCCAACGGCAAAACCGTAGAATCATACTTTCAACAAGTACAAAAATTGTTGGCGCCTGCGAAATTATCTGCTTTGAATCCGAAGCAGAAGGAGGCTTTGGGGCGGAACTTGAACAATTTTGTGGCTGGCGAAACTGCTGTGAAACTCAAACTGTTTTCCGAGGATTCAGCAAAACTGGCCGACAACTTTCGCGATAAAGCAGATCAGGCATTTAGAACCTACGAGGCAGCAGAAAAACTTGGCACTCTGATTCTGGTTTGCTCTCTAGCAGTATCCGCCGGTATCGCAGCCTTACTTGCAGCATACACCAGCGGGGCGATCGCCGGCCCCCTAGAAGCTACTACTCTCATCGCTCAGCGAGTTACCGAAGAATCAAACTTTGATTTGCAAGTACCCGTCACTACTTCCGACGAAGTGGGAATGCTAGCAATTTCTCTCAACCAACTCATTCAGCGGGTAGCAGAATATACAGAAGACTTGCACGAAGCAAAAGTGGCAGCCGAAGCTGCCAACCGCTCCAAAAGTGCATTTCTCGCCAACATGAGCCACGAACTCCGCACTCCCCTCAATGCCATCATCAACTACAGCGAAATGCTGCAAGAAGATGCTCAAGATTCCGGTTCCGAAGATTTTCTCCCAGACTTAGAAAAAATTCAAACCGCAGGCAAACACCTTCTCGACATGATTAGCGACATCCTCGACATTTCCAAAATAGAAGCCGGTCACGTCACCCTTTATTTAGAAAACTTCGACGTGGCGACGATGATTGAAGAAGTGATGACTACGGCTCAACCGCTGGTAGAGAAAAAAGGCAATGCTTTAGCACTGACAACTAAAGGCGAACTCGGCACAATGTACGCCGACCAACCGAAAGTGCGGCAAATTCTCCTCAATTTGCTCAGCAATGCTGCAAAATTTACTGAAAAAGGCGTCATTACTATCGGCGTCGAAAGAATTATCATTGAAAAATCAAAACCGGGGAAACCCAATAAAAATAATGATTTTTACTCGGGAGGAAACTACAGTTCTCCAGTTTTAATGTTTCGAGTCAGCGACACGGGCATTGGGATGACGGACGAGCAATTAGAACACATATTTAAACCTTTTATTCAAGCTGATGCCTCGACTACCCGCAAGTATGGAGGTACGGGTTTGGGACTGACAATTAGCCAGCGTTTGTGTCAAATTCTCGGTGGCGAAATTAGTGTCGAAAGCGAGAACGGTAAAGGTTCAACTTTTATTGTCAGTCTCCCGGAACGGGTGGTGATGCAGGCTTGACGGAAGTTGGGCAACGGATTCGCTGGGAGAGTATTTAAGGGATGGATGGATGGAAGTTCGGCAACAGATTCTGTTAGATTGACGGTTACATTGCATGATAATCCCCACCACAACCCTCTATAGCGCGTCGAGTGAGAACCCCGGTCTTTCCCGCAGGGTATGAAACGCAGTTGTAGCCTTTAGGCTGCCAGTAT
>NZ_JAUBVJ010000150.1:0-9780 GCF_036702785.1 Microcoleus sp. AR_TQ3_B6
GGGATTAATGTTAATGGCTTAATGACGAGGCCCAGCCTCTGGATCTGCGTTACCGGGCAGAGCCTGGTAACGAGGAACTGAGAGTTTTAAGGGTTGTTAATTTTCTGCTGTAGTTCGGTGCTCATTGCTAGTAGTTCTGATTGGGCGATCGCGCTTTGTTCACCACTCGCCAACCACTTCAATTGTACAGTTTCGTTTTCAGCTTCCGCATCTCCCAAAACTAAACAGGCAACTGCACCGCTTCTGTCGGCTCTTTTAAACTGTTTCCCGAAAGCACTAGCGCTCAAATCTATCTCTACACTAAACCCGGCACTTCGCAATTTTTGAGCTAACAATACGGATTGCTGTTCTGCTTTTTCGCCCCTGGATACCAAATAGAAATCCAACTGCAGCGCGGGCAAAGGTTGCAACTTTTGCAGCAGGATAATCAACCTTTCGATACCCATTGCCCAACCGACTGCAGCCGTATCTGGGCCGCCCAATTCCTTTACTAAACCGTCGTAGCGGCCGCCTCCGCAAACTGTTGCTTGCGCTCCCAAATCGTCGGAGATAATTTCAAATGCGGTGTAGGTATAGTAATCTAAACCGCGCACTAATCGGGGATTTAACTGATAGCTAATTCCTAATTTTTTGAGCATTTGCTGCACTTGCTCGAAGTGCGATCGCGATTCCTCTCCCAAATATTCTAAAATGCTAGGCGCA
This sequence comes from Microcoleus sp. AR_TQ3_B6, assembly GCF_036702785.1. Classification (NCBI taxonomy): domain Bacteria; kingdom Bacillati; phylum Cyanobacteriota; class Cyanophyceae; order Oscillatoriales; family Microcoleaceae; genus Microcoleus; species Microcoleus sp. AR_TQ3_B6. Next base: position 703 of record NZ_JAUBVJ010000150.1, read on the forward strand.
CCAGCTACAATTTCTTGAGTGCGCTGATTTTTGCTGTCCAATATCCGCAGCGGATTGCGAGTCAAGCGGTCTTGAGAATCGGTATCTAATTCGTCTTTGTACGGTGTAAAATAATCTATCAAAGCTTGCCGGTAATTTTGTCTGTCTTGCTTATTTCCGACAGAATTAATATCGAGGCGCAAATTTTTTAAACCCAGGGTTTGCAGGATGTCGCAGGCGATCGCAATTACTTCGACATCCGCACGAGGATTCGCACTCCCCAAGACTTCCACGCCAATTTGATTAAACTGCCGCTGTCTTCCTTCTTGGGCGCGTTCGTAGCGAAACATCGGCCCCGCATACCACAGACGCTGCACGTCTCCCGCTGCGTACAAACTGTTTTGAATAAAAGCTCGGACTACTCCGGCGGTACCTTCTGGACGCAAAGTAGTCGATCGATCGCCCTTATCTTTAAAAGTGTACATTTCCTTACCCACAACATCGGTAGCTTCACCGATGCCGCGTTCAAATAAAGACGTCTGTTCAAAAATTGGCGTCCGAATTTCTCGATAAGCCGCTTTTTTCAAAATTGTTCTAGCGACTTCTTCTATATTTTGCCAGTATTGAATTTCAGCGGGCAAAATATCCCGCGTTCCCGGTAAAGTTTTAATTTCACTCATTTTGTTAGTCAGTAGTCAGTAGTCAGTAGTCAGTAGTCATTAGTTATTAGTTAACGGTTATTAGTTGTTAGTCAACAGTCAACAGTCAACAGTCAACAGTCAACAGTCAACACCTAACAATTCCCCATAACTAATGACTTAATAATTCCCAAACTCCGTAACGATCGCCATAATAAGCCAAAATGCGATCGACTCGCTCGCGACCTGCCAAATCGAACCCTTCAGGATACTGTATCCACAAACCCCCAATTTGGCTGTCGCTGTAATCAAACCGCTGCGACTGCTGCGGAATTAAACCGGTTTGCACCCCTTCAACTTGACGCAAATGAACCGCCACTTCGCGATACACCGCCAACGGCAATCCAGGGCATTGAATTTGATAGCGGAGTTGTTTTTCTTGTGCCGTTTGCATCATTTCTTTGCCTGTCCCCAACCAGATCCCCTACTTAAGATACTTCTTTATCGATCGGCCCCGGTAGAGGGCAGCAGTTAATATTGTCCAAACATACCTTCCCCCACTGCAACGCCCAGCGCACCAGCGTAACTCGATTGTCAGCGCGCGTCTTGTTCAAGATATTGCTAATGTGGTTGTCAACTGTACGCTTGCTAATCTCTAACTTTTCCGCTATTTTCTCATTAGTCAATCCTGCCGCTACTAACTCTACCACTTGCAATTCTCTGTCCGACAGGGTGACAGGGGTCCCAGAGACGCTCCCGCTCATAAATTTTTCCTATGTCTGCATATTTACCTATCTACAATTCTAGAGGATTAGGGAGGAAGTATGAAGAGAAAATTAAATTTGCTTTGCTACTCTTTTGGGCCCGCAGCACCAACTCGCTTGCAGAATCGCAAAAAGTGCAAACTCAGCGCCGACACAGCATGACCCGTACCGACTTGCACTGCTGGTACCGTTCCCGTGGCGGGCGATCCCTTTACCTGCGCGCATCTGACATCCGAACCAAACCCGCAGAGGTTTTCAGGTAAAACAACTGATACGCCCGCACTGCACTTGTGCGTTGAACGAGTAACTGCCAGTATCAGTAAGTCTGATATTATAGGAGCAGCTATTAAAAAATAGCTTGCAATTTTTCTGGGATGGGTTAAAAATAATTGTTGACCTGTCTACTGCTGGTCTAAAATCTAAAATCTAAAATCTAAAATCTAAAATTGAGATGACCTATCCTCGCGTTCTGTGTCTGGGTGAAATCTTATTTGATTGTTTAGCAGACAAACCAGGAGTATCTCTCGAAGAGGTAGAATCTTGGACTCCATATCCCGGCGGTGCTCCTGCTAATGTTGCGTGTGCTTTGGCTAAATTGGGGACGGCGGCGGGATTTATCGGTGCTGTAGGTGGGGATGAATTGGGGAATTCCCTAGTGCAGGTATTGCAAGAACTAGGGGTTGATACCGCTGGAGTGCAGCACCATCCGAGTGCGCCGACGCGGCAAGTTTATGTTTTGCGGAATGAAGCGGGCGATCGCACTTTTGCCGGTTTTGGCGAGTTTCATACTGCGGATTTTGCCGACACCCACCTCCTCGCTGCACAACTACCCGAGGTGCTGTTTGAAAATGCCGAATTTTTAGTGCTAGGTACTTTAGAATTAGCTTATCCTGAAAGTCGAGAGGCGATCGCCCGAGCGCTCGAGCTAGCAGAACAGTACGACGTTAAAATTATACTTGACATCAATTGGCGTCCCGTGTTTTGGCCAAATCCAGACGAAGCAAAAGCGCACATTAGAACACTCTTAAAAAAAGTTGATTTTGTCAAGTTATCTGACGAAGAAGCCGAATGGTTGTTTGACACTACGGACCCTGGAGCTATTACCTACCGCATCGATTCCTTAGAAGGCGTTTTGGTGACTGCGGGCGAGAAAGGTTGCGCCTATTGTATCTCGGAAAATGAAGGAAAAATCCCCGCCTTTAAAGTAGATGTTGAGGATACAACAGGTGCCGGTGACGGGTTTCTTGCTGGTTTTGTCAGCCAATTGTGCAAGGTGGGAATTAAGAGTTTAGCCGATCCAGAAATAACAAAAAAAGTGGTAACTTATGCGAGTGCGGTAGGTTCGATGACAGCGATGAAACCCGGTGCAATTGCGGCTCAACCAACCGCCGCTGAAGTAGAAGCTTTCTTGTATTTGTACAAAAATTAGGGCGCCAAACCTCTCCCCCGGTAACGGAGAGGGGCTAAATTTTGTTCAGAAACCCGGTTGCTTTGAAAAAAATAACTCTTATACAAATCCGCGTTAAAAACCCTCGATAAGACTCGGCGATTAAAATCGCTACTCTACAAACTCTCGCCCTAGTTAAGAGAAACTAAGAAATAAACTGGTATAGCCTTTCGAGCGTAACATGAGGTACTATCTGGCATAGGGCATAAGGCATAGGGCATTGGCCCGCGCAGGGCATTGGCCATTCGGCATACCTCACCACGCTTGAGAACCGCTATATTTAAGCCCGAGTTAGTATTAGAGGTTTTAAGTTGTTCTGCATTTAAATTGCATATTTCGCTCCCATATCAAAACTCGTCAAATCCTCTCCCCCTCTAATACCATAAATAATCTAGGTGCATAACAGCTTATTGGGGGCAATTAACCGCACATCAGATGATTTTTAATTTGGCGCACGATTAACTCTAGCGGCTGCGAAGCATCTATGATAATTGCATCTTCTGGTTCTTCGAGAGTTTCTAACTGACTTAACAGCAAGTCTGCTTTCATGTAGTGATTTTCGCGAGTTTTTAACCTTGTTGCCAATAGATGAAAAGAACCTTTGAGATAAACTATTTTCATACGCTGCTGGTCTCGGCAGAGCATTTCGCGGTAAGATGCTTTTAAAGCAGAACAAGCCAACACAACATTTTTATTTTCCAACAGCCACCTGTCTATTGCAGCTTGCAATTGTAATAGCCAAGGAAGGCGATCCGCATCTTCTAAAGGAATGCCCCGACTCATTTTCTCGATATTAGCGGAGGGGTGAAAATCGTCGGCATCGCTGAAGTCCCAATTGAGAGATTGCGCCAGCAACTTGCCAACTGTAGTTTTGCCTGAACCGGAGACTCCCATCACGATCGTAATCATGGCGCCTATTTACCGAATACTTGCAATTTGATCTTGTTGTGCGATCGAGAAACGGGGTTTCTGAAGTTGCCAGATAAATTTTACCACCTTAAAAAATTCAAGAAACCCGGTTTATTTCTGATTATATATCAGATTTCTTCCATGGTGGGTCTAATGAAATTATAAGCCAAAACGCCGATAATTCCACCAAGCACTGGGAATACAATAAACGCCCACAACTGTTGGATTGCCCATCCGCCTTGAAAAAGTGCAACACCGATACTTCTAGCGGGGTTAACTGAAGTATTTGTTACGGGAATTCCCACTAAGTGAATCAACACCAACATCAAGCCGATCGGAATTCCGCCCAAACCGACGGGATAGTTGGGATGGGTAGTACCCATGATTGTAAATAATAGAAAAGCAGTCAGTACAACTTCCGTCAAAGCTGCTGCCAAAAGTCCGTAACCAGTGGGAGAATGTTCTCCAAAACCGTTAGATGCAAATCCCGACGCCGCCGCATCAAAACCAGGTTTTCCTGATGCTATCATATACAAAACAAGACCGCCTAAAATTCCCCCTAAAATCTGACCTCCTATATAATAAGGAAGCAAAACAGCATCGATCAGTTTGGCAACTACTAAACCGACGCTTACCGCCGGATTAATGTGGCATCCAGAGATAGGGCCGATGGTATAAACCATGATTAAGAGAGACAGGCCAAAGGCGATCGACACTCCCAAAAAGCCGATTTTGTCTCCAGCTAAAACCGCGCTCCCACATCCACCTAATACCAACACCAAAGTACCCAGAGCTTCAGCCACTCCAATCTTTATTTTTTTGTTCATGCTGACAATTTTCTGAAGTTCCTGATAGGTTAATTTCGCACCCAGACCAATTCTCACTCTAAAAAGTAGAGAGCCAATTTGTTTCCGGCAGCGCCACACTTCTAATGGAAAGCATTAGCAATGTATAGCTCAAATTTTCAGAAATTGTATGGGCTTAACTGAGAATGCGGAATTGGGAATCGATAAATTAGCTCAAACATACTCCATTCGGGAAAAAATGTCAAGATTTAGTTAATTATTTGTAGAAATTGTGCAATCTTCTGTATTCAATTCAAAATAATTAACTTGGATTATTCCCTAACTTTGTGATGATAATTTTACTTCTTGTTGCTGATTATCCGATCGCACTTTCAGCTAAAACATCACTGCTAACCGGCTGGTACATCGGACTGGAGAAGGGGCGAAAGTCTCGCCAATCGGCGGTCATCTTGCACAGCAAGCGAAACTGTAGCGGCGTTGGGGGTTGGTTGAGGCGATCGACTTCTACGCGAACCAATTCTCGATCCTGCGAGATAAGTTGAAAAAAATCCCCGCAAAGATAGCGCGGACAATAGCCTACAATCCAGTGATCTTCAGTACACAAAAGCAAAGCAGAGGAATCGTGCCGATTTTGAAATTCGTGGGCTAAATACAAAAGTTCGCCCACTTGAAACCCATTAATCCGTTCAATTGCCGGCTTGGGAAGGTGTCGCAGTCCATGTGCAAAAAAATGGATGCGGTAACGTCCATTTTCATCCGGTTCGGGACAGGGGAATACCTCAAAATTATCAGTTACCCGTTTCCCTCCGCTGCGGGCCAATAAAGCAATTGGGTCATCTTCGTGTTGAGGGATATTCAACCACTGTACAAATTCAGGGTAGTCAGGGCGCGATCGCGGCATCACTCGATTGGAAAACAAGGGAAACAGTTTCTGTGAAGTGTAAACCTTACTGAAATCAGGAAAAGATGGCAAGGGTTTAAACAAGCACTCAAGTAGAGCTTTTAGAACACCCTTTGTATAATTGAAATGGTATTCTTTACCGTTAAATGTCAATCGACCAATCGGAAACCAAGAACGGCTGACCGGGTCTTGCCAAGCAAAAAATAGTGTTTTCAAAGCAAATCTCTTGTCAATTCAAGTAGCCTTTCTCTGTTAAATTTAAGTATTTCTTGAGAAAAATCAATGGTAATTTGTGAAATGCGATCGCGCGGTATCCGGTTAAAAATGGCTAGCGTATCATTAGCTGAAATCCTGGTAAGGCAATTTAGCCAAACTTGGGCTGCTTGGGGATAGTATAGCGCTGCTTCGCGGAATGCCTCAAAAGTCTTGAGAGGCTTTGGTCTATTATCGCTAGCATATAACTGAGAAGAGCATCTTTTCGCATAAGCTTGGACAGAATAGCCAGTATCTTTTGTAATCAATCTCTTTTGCCGTTCTTCATCAGATATCCGCACTCCCAAACTAGAGGCATGGTCGTAAGTTGGTGCTAGATATCTGGCGATATTTAAAGTAGGATAACTTTCGGGTTTCTCTAATACACCCCACTTCGCTGAGTGACCAATAATTTCTTGATGGTACCCGCCACGTGATTGATCCGTGGAATCAATCCAAAATCGAAAATCGAAAATCCTCAAGCCCCCGCATTTATCCGTGGGGTCAATCTAAAATCTAAAATCTAAAATCTAAAATCGATTGACGGTCTGTATTGCCAATCCACGCATCTAATAGCAAATATCCGACAAAAGTTTCTACTGCTGTTTCTATCCCGACTGGCGGCACCCAATCGAGGGGCAAATTAACAGAATTGTCTGCGATCGCATTCAACACAATATCAACTTTGTGCGGTGCGTTCGCAGACAAAACTTGATTCCCAGGAATGAAACTGCCACCATCGGGCAAAAATGATGGTGAGACAGTTCCGCGTTGACTTCTCCAAGTTGCCAGTTCATATTGAGCATGGGGCAGTCCGAGCAATTTGCACAACTCGGCTGCAATTTTTTCCGCCCAATCTTCACCTGTATTCGGTCGAGACTGTTTGTACAAGCAGCGACCAAATTCTGAGTGATGGAACCAGAATTTATTCTTAGTTCCCATTTGTTCTTCTTCAGATAGATCGTAATCAGATTCTGGAACAACAATAACCGGAAACTCATCAGCCATTTTTGCAAATTTAGAGAGTGCTAAAAGACACTTTCTAGCATAAGAATTCGCGCGGATCGGTGACATACCCAGTCAGCGCAGAAGCCGCCGCCGTGTAAGGCGAAGCTAGATAAACTTGCGCTTCTTTATTCCCCATCCGACCGGGGAAATTGCGGTTAGTTGTAGACACGCAAATTTCCGGTTCGTTCATCCGCCCGAAAGTATCTTTCGGACCACCCAAACAAGCGGCGCAAGAAGGCGCTGCGGGTTCGATGCAGCCTGCTGCTAAGAAGATTTCCGAAAGCGTTTGACCCTCGTATTTTGTGACAAACAAATCTTCGTAAACTTTCTGAGTTGCTGGTACTAAATAAGTCGGAACTTTGACTTGGTATCCTTTCAGAATGCGGGCGGCATTCAGAAAGTCGGAGGTTTTGCCGCCGGTGCAGGAACCGATGTAAACTCGATCGATTTTGACATCGCGGCAGTTGCGGGCTAAGTCGCGGTTGTCCGGGGAGTGCGGTTTGGCGACGACTGGTTCTAATTGGGTGACATCGTAGGTGCGATCGCTATAAAATTTAGCATCCCCATCGCTGTAAAATGAATCGAAGGGTTTGTCAGTCCGAGAAGTAACGTAATCAAACGTAGTTTTGTCTGGCGCAACCGTGCCGTTTTTGCCGCCAGCTTCAATCACCATATTGCACAGCGTCATCCGTTCTTCCATCGTCAAACGCTCAACTGTATCGCCCGCAAATTCCATAGTCCGGTAGTTAGCACCGGCAACGCTAATATCACCAATAATCTGCAAAATCAGGTCTTTTGCTAACAAATAATCCGGCAGTTCGCCGTTGAGCACAAAGCGCATGGTTGCGGGAACTTTGATTAAGAGTTTGCCGGTTCCCATGATAAAAGCCGCGTCTGTATTGCCGATGCCGGTGGCAAATTGTCCGAAAGCGCCGGCATTGCAGGTGTGGGAATCTGTGCCGAACAGCACTTCGCCGGGCCGGGTGTGCCCTTCTTGTGCTAGGGCGATGTGGCAAACTCCTTTGTAGTCGGGATTTGCTTTGAAGTCCGATCGATCCGTGATGTCGTAAAAGTATTTTATCCCTTGTTCTTTGGCAAAATCGCGGAGAATATCGACGTTGCGGTTAGCGCGTTCGTCGTTGGTGAAAATGTAGTGGTCGGGAATGAGGACGATTTTGTCGGGGTTCCAGACTTTAGCATTCTCACCGAATTCGCGTTTGAAAACGCCGATGGTGCCGGGTCCGCAGACATCGTGGGTCATCAGCACGTCTGTGTCTACCCAAATGTTTTCTCCGGGCTCAACTTTAGTGCGGCCTGATGCTTTGGCTAAGATTTTTTCGGTCAGGGTCATTCCCATAGTTCGATCGCTCTTTTTTATTAAATGCTACATAGTGTATTGTAAGCGAAACATCGCCTGATGTTGACAGGTAATTGAGCTACTAAACATTTTCTTCAATCTTAAATCTCAAATCTCAAATCTATTGAGTGTCACTTTCTTTTTCGCCGACCGCTAATCTATACAATAGCTTCTACTGCCATTAACACAAAAATAAAAAATCGGCAAGTCCCTCGATTAAGTGACTGGTAACTAACAGCTAGTGAGTGTTATTCCTTAGTAATTGCTTAAGAAAAGCAACTTAAATCAGTGACTGTCAAAAAGTCTGAGAGTGCATTTCTATAGTTGTAGACCTCAATAAGAGTGAAATGAGCGAGAGTCCCGCACCGTCAGGCTATCTGGTTTCGCCATTTTCACCAGTATGGCAATGGAGATACTTCCCATGAATTCACAGACACAAAACCGTCAGGGCGCAGTTATTTTAACATCTAAGGGTATTGATAAGTTTCCAGCAGCAAAAACTCAGGCCAAAAGTTACCAAAATTGCTACGAACATTATACTCTCGAAGCTTTAGGCGATCGCACTGGCAAGGAGCTAGATACTTTAATTAAGGTAATAGTCAAGCAAATCTTGGATCGGGTAGGGGCGATAGTTGTGGAGATTACAGGGGAGGTGCAATTCATGACTCAACGGGCAGAAGAAATTTTGAGCCAGTATTTTTTACCCCGCATCCCATATTCATTGCCAGAATCTTTACAACATTGGTTCAAGGATCAGATGGCGCGACTCACATTCAACGGCGATGTTCCATCTCGCTGTTTACCCTTGCACATTCAACAAGCAGGAAGACAGTTGATCGTCCGTCTGATTCCAGATCCCATCAACCAGCAATATCTCTTGCTGTTGGAGGAAAAAGAACTGCAATCATTCTCTATTTCCGCCCTGGAATCCCTAGGACTCATACCAATTTTCTAAATACTTGCTACAGATAATCCCTTTAATATGAATGGATATCCCGTCAAAGAAGCAATCACTTC
>NZ_JAUBVJ010000151.1:0-9750 GCF_036702785.1 Microcoleus sp. AR_TQ3_B6
AAGAAGGAAGAAGGAAGAAGGAAGAAGGAAGAAGGAAGAAGGAAGAAGGAAGAAGGAAGAAGGAAGAAGGAAGAAGAAAGAAGGAAGAGAAATCAAGGAAGATTTTCCCCATTCTCCCCCTCTCCCCGTCTCCCCCTCCCCCAATCTCCCCCTCTCCCCGTCGTCTTTCTTTTGGGCGATCGCCTTTGGAATTTCTCTCGGTTTATCAATATTAGTTAAACACACTACCGTATTATTTCTGTTTACCCCGATTGTGTGGTTGGCTGTGGGTGCTGTGCGGCAAAAAGCTTGGGGGAGATTAGGTCAATTAACTGGTGCTTTGTTGCTGTCGGTGGCGGTGTTTGGGCCCTGGGCGAAAACCAATTGGCTGTTAATTTTGACCGGGGGAAAACGGGCAACGCTGGATTCTGCGATCGCCGAAGGAGATCCGGGCATCAATACGATCGACGCTTGGATTTACTACGGTAAGCACTTACCCGAACACATTTCTTGGCCTCTGTTACTTATTCCCTTAGTAGGATTGATACTTTATTGGCGTCGCCGGCAAGATAGTTCGTCCATCTTTTATCTCAACTCCTGTCGGTGGCTGGCTGTTTTCTGGGGAGGAGCTTATTTAATTAATTCTCTAAATATCAACAAAGACGACCGCTATGTGATACCTTATTTGCCAGTTTTATCTATTTTCTTAGCCTACTGTTTAACGCTGTGGCCTTCTCGGTGGGGACGACAAATTCGCTGGGGTACAATTGGCTTGGCCATTCTGGCGATGCTGTTCCATATCTTGCCGCTGGGAGGTGCTCTGGGAAATAGCTTAGTCCAAATTATCAGTCCCGGCAATTCTAACTATCCTTACTTGGGGAAAGAGTGGCCGCACCGAGAGGTAATTGCCGAAATTATTGATCGGGAACCTTATTTGCAATCTACTTTAGGCGTGTTGCCTTCGACGCCGGAAATTAATCAGCATAATTTGAATTTTTACGGTGCTTTGGCTAATTTTCAGGTTTACGGGAGGCAGGTGGGAACAAATTTAAAAGAAGTGCCGCAAGATGTGCGATCGCTCTCTTGGTTTTTAACCAAAACTGGCTCGCAAGGTTCGATTCGCGAACGGATTAAAGAAGCTCAAAATGCAGCCGTAACCGCGATTGAAAAAGGTGATAAATTCCAGTTAGAAAAAACTTGGGTTTTGCCAGATTATACTAATTTAAATCTTTATCGCAAGCGAGTGCAGCCTGTCGAAATACAGCCGTTGAATGAAGCGCGATCGCAAGTACAATTAGATCGAGTTACTGTCGCTGCAAAAGCAGTTCCCGGAGTGGCCCTACCGGTTACTTATACTTGGTCTGGACCTTGGCAGCAGTTGCAGTCTGGTTTAGTGTTGGTAACGTGGCAAAATCAGCAGTCTGGCGATATTCCACCGGGACAGACTTTCAGGATTTTACACGATCGCGCGATCGCCCAGGCGACTTTGCATCCGGGGATGCTGGAAGCAGATAAATTTGCTGTGGGGTTTCGAGTTGTCGATCGCACGGCGATGCTTCCTCCTGCTAATATTGCACCGGGAACTTACAATCTGCAAGCTACTTATCTAAATCGGACAACCGGCGAAACTTATCCGATTAATGTGCCGGCAGTTAGTGTTAAGATCGAGGCCGAGCCTCGGGATATGCGTTTCCAGGCAGAGCCTGGGGACGAGGATAATAGAGATAAGCCTGAATTAGATTTGGTGACTCAATTGCGGGCGATGGCGGTTAATTTACCCAAAGGATTGCCAGGTTTAGAACCCGTGTTCGAGGAGATTGGGCGCATCAATCAGTACGATCCAATTCAAGATTATACCGTGCAAGCGGAACAAACCTTAGAATATCGGTTGCAGCAAGAACCCAATAATCTAGAATGGGCTTATGCTTTGGCATTTTCTCGGGTATTGCAGCAGAATGTCAAAAGTGCGATCGGCGCCTTAGAAAAAGTTACCCAACTCGACTCAAAAAACCCATACGCCTATGCTTATCTCGCTTTCGTCCAGCTTTACGGCTGGCATCCCAAAGCCGCTCAAACAGCCTTAAAACCTGCTCTCGCTCTCAACTCCAATCTACCGGAAATTAGAATTTTAAACGGTGTAGCGGCTCTGATGCAAGGTAATCTCATTCAAGCATGGCAAGATTTGCAATACTTAAAAAAACTAAAAATTTAACAATCCCTTTTATTGTGGCACGGGCGTGACGCCCGTGCTTCGCCTGTGCTTCCGAATCGGTAAAAAACAGAAAACCAATGAACCAACCAAGAATTGTCTCTCTAATTCCCAGTGCCACCGAAATTGTAGCAATTTTAGGATTAACCGATGCAATTGTGGGCCGTTCCCACGAATGCGACTATCCCCCAGAAATTCAAAATTTACCTGTTTGCACTCAGCCTAAATTCAATCCCGAAGGAACTAGCAGCGAAATTCACAACCGCGTGACAGAATTGTTGCAAAATGCCCTCAGCGTGTATAAAGTAGAAATAGATACTTTGGAAAAATTGCAGCCTACTCACATTATTACTCAAGCTCAATGTGAAGTCTGCGCTTGTTCTCTAACAGAGGTTGAACAAGCGGTAAGCACCCTGGTAAATAGCAAGCCGGAAATTATTTCTTTGCAGCCGAATCTGCTAGCAGAAATCTGGACGGATATTCAGCGAGTTGCTGATGCTTTGGGCGTAGATGGCAAAAGTGCGATCGACCTTTTGCAATCCCGCATCGATGCTATTATCTCCCAAACACAAGCATCATCTATTTTTACCACAAAAGAGAGAGAACCCAAAGTAGCTTGCATCGAGTGGATCGAGCCTTTGATGGCTGCGGGTAACTGGATTCCCGAATTAGTGGCAATGGCGTCCGGCAATTCGCTATTTGGAATTGTCGGGGAACATTCCCCTTGGTTAAAATGGGAATCGCTAGTAGAAGCTAATCCCGATGTAATTATTTTCATGCCTTGCGGCTTTGATTTAAGCCGAACTCGCAGCGAAGCAATGCAGATAACTAAATACGCAGAATGGCCTAAGCTGCAAGCAGTAAAAACGGGGAAAGTTTACATAACTGACGGCAATTCTTACTTTAATCGGCCGGGACCGAGATTGGTTGATTCGTTAGAAATTTTAGCAGAAATTCTCCATCCCGAAATCTTCGATTTTGGCTATCGGGGTAAGGGTTGGCAGCCCTTTTTGTAAGTACCCGCAGCTAGCTAAAGCTTTATCTATATTAATTCTGAATTGCCTGCCATACAAATAAGGACACAACAATGTTGTGTCCCTACAGAATATCTATACTTAACCAAATATCTGTAGGGAAGCGGCACTGCCGTGTCCGGACCTTCGCCTTCATTGTGTGCCATAAAAATAAGGACACAACAATGTTGTGTCCGTACAGAATATCTGTATTTCACCAGATATCACTTAATTGCCAGTCAGATCAAATTCGGTTAATTACACATTATTTCTGTAGAACCACCGCACTGCTGTGTCCTTACTTCTGCCGTGTCGGGGACTTCACCTTAATTTAACCGAATCTGACATCAATTGATGCAAAAACCGCTAGTCTTACTTCACATCAGGGGGCATCAGCACCTTGTCAATTACGTGAATAACGCCGTTGCTAGCTTTGATATCAGCTTTCACAACATTAGCGCCGCCGACAGTAACTTTGCCTGCGTTAACTGCCACCTTCAGCGAGCTGCCTTCAACACTTTTAACATCGCCGGATTTCAGGCTAGTAGATACAACTGAACCGGGAACAACGTGGTAAGTTAAAATCTTAGTAAGTTTGGCTTTGTTTGCAGGTTTGAGCAAATCATCCACAGTTCCTTTTGGCAAAGCAGCAAATGCCGCATCAGTCGGAGCAAACACAGTGAAAGGGCCTTTGCCTTTTAAAGTTGTAACCAAACCAGCAGATCCCAAAGCCTTGGTCAACGTCTTGAATTGAGCGTCGCCAGATGCAATAGCAACAATATCCTTAGCAGCGGCAGTTGGAGCCGGTGAAGCAGCCTTTGGTGCCGGTGAAGCAGCGGTTTTCACATTTCCTGCAACTTGTTGAGTTTGAGTTGCATTAGCAACATTCGTGTTGGAGTTGATGTGAGCCCAAGCCGGGAAACCAATCAACGCGCTAGCGCCGATTACTCCTGCGAAACCTGTGAGTTGTTTCATCCAGCTAGGTAAATTTTGATTTTTCATTGCCCTTGCATTTCCTTATGAGATAAAACAGTGAACATGAATTGTTATATTAGCCCAATCTCGACAAAAAGCAAGGTTGCCAGAGGCTAAGGTAGAGAGAAAATTCTCTTCGATCCGGGATCGACCAAAACTTCCTTACTATAACGCAAGCTGAGAAATCGGGCATCAACCGCTAAATCTGTAACTCAAAACCTCAATCACCGAACCACTTTGGGGTAAGTCAGCAGATTTGATCGAAATAGTGTCATTATTCAATCGGCGCACAGGCGTACCTTCCATCAGCGCCAAGAATTCATCTAGCGGCACCAAATCGCACGCAGCAGCATCGGCGGCTTGGGTTTTGAAATGTGTGGGAATCACCATCTTCGGTTTGAGAAGTTGCAAAGTTTGCTTCGCTTCGGCCGGAGTGTAAGCTTTCGGCCCGCCGCCCACGGGAATCAGCACTACATCGGGCCGCCCGATCAAGATTTGTTCTTCAATGCCGATCGGGCCAGCAACTCCGCCCAAGTGTAAAATCTTAACGCCCGCTTGCTGCCACAGCCAAGCCACATTGACCCCAAATCGCCTTCCTCCCTCACGGTCTTTTTGGGTCCGAATCCCTTGAATCCGCAGTCCGTTAGACTTGTAAGCCCCCGGTTCGTACAAAATGCCGGGATTGCCGGAAAATCCGTCGATCGCCCCTTCATCAAGCAACCGGCTGCTAATCAGAATCAAATCTGTTGGCACTTTAGGAGAGCGATAGCCTGCCGTACAGCCCAGGGGGCGAAAAGGATTCACCAGCACCCTTGCACCGCCTCCGGCGAACAAGAAGCAAGTGTGGCCCAACCACTGAACCGACAAAGCATCAGCAGTTTGAGCTTGATAGCTTTCCCATCCAGATGGTAAGCCAGTTGCTAAAGCTGCTAGCAAACCCGTCTGTGCGTAACGTATTAATTGTCGCCGTTTCATCTTGTGGTTGGGGTTGTCAGGGGTTGGTCGTTTGCTGTTATACCACAAAACACCGTCAGTCGATTTTAGATTTTAGATTTTAGATTTTAGATTTTAGATTTTAGATTTTAGATTTTAGATTTTAGATTTTAGATTTACTTGCAGCATTCAATCTGAAATCTCGAACAGGAGTCTAAAATTTGAGGTTCACCACGACAGGAGTGGGGGGATTGTATCATTTTTGGGGCGGTTCAGGTGCGAAAATGTGTACCCTACTCTCACCGTAAGGTACTATAAGAGCGAACCCTACAAATTCAGAGAAATTCAACTAAAGTCTTTCTAAGAAATTTCGCAATAATTGCTTTCCTGCAGTCGTCAAAATACTTTCCGGGTGAAACTGTACACCTTCAATATGCGGATATTCCCGGTGCCGCACGCCCATAATAGTTTCGTCTTCAACCCAAGCCGTAATTTCTAAAACTTCTGGACAACTCTGCTTTTCAATTACCAAACTGTGATAGCGAGTTGCAATCATCGGCGATTCGACGCCCTGAAAAACTCCGACTCCTGCGTGTTCTACCTGAGAAGTTTTGCCGTGCATCAACACGGGTGCAGAAACAATTTTGCCTCCGAATACTTGACCGATACTTTGATGTCCGAGGCACACGCCTAAGATTGGTAGAGTCGGCCCCAATTCTTTGATTAATTCCAGAGAAATTCCCGCATCTTCCGGCCGGCCCGGGCCTGGAGAAATCACCACTGCTGCTGGCTGCAATTGGCGAATTTCGGCTAGGGAAATTTGGTCGTTGCGATAGACTTGCACTTCGCTTGCTACCGGCAACTCAGCACCTAGTTCTCCTAGATACTGTACCAAATTGTATGTAAAACTGTCGTAGTTATCGATGACTATAATCACGGGTTAAGTTAGATTTTAGGTTTGAGATTTTAGATTTTAGATTGACTCGCTGCCTGAAAGCAAGGGTTTCAAGATTTTAGAGAAATGCCGAATAGAAAAATAGCTGCAATATAGACAAATAAAACTAAAAGCCTCAAATTGGTCATCTAAAACCTAAAATTTGCGTGAAGCCAAGCTATAGGGCTCTTAATCGCCCAATAAGTTACTAACGGGCGATCGCAATTTGAACGACTGCCCACAAAGGAGGAAGCAGAAGTGCAGCACCGACGATGATCGCAGCCATTGCCGATACCAGAACTGCTCCGGCAGCGCAGTCTTTGGCAATTCTGGCTAGGTCGTGACAAGATTGCCCGACGGTCAAGTCTACCACTGATTCGATCGCAGTATTCAACAGTTCCATTGCTAAAACTATGCCAATGGTGACACCTACCACAGATATTTCTACAGGTTTCAAGTGCAAAAATAGCCCGAGTCCGATCGCCAATGTTCCTATAATAGTGTGAATCCGAAAATTTCGCTGAGTTTCAAAAGCATAACTCAGACCCCCCCAAGCGTATATAAAACTCGTAGCTAAGCTAGATGCGATTTTCCAGGACAAATCTCGGTTGTATTTCAAGGCTTTTTTAGACTCGTGGACTGTCGGGCTGGAAGAGTCTTGAGGCATGGGCAGAAACTGTGCGATTTTTGATGAAATTGAGGGTTTATTTAGTGTCATAAACAACCAACTTTAAGTTCCAGAGATGAATGAAAGCTAGACTTTTCAAATTAATTTCATCAAGTCTCGGTAACTTTCCTAAGTTTTTACTAAAGTTTTTGTGTAATTTCAGAAAGTTATGTTGGGCTTGACATGATTTGTTAAGTAACCATCAACTTCAGTTATGCTGTTTCGATCGCAAGACCGATCGCCCGCAGCAATGTTTCTTGTCGATCGAGCATTTGAGTCAGACTTTCTTCATCCGGGTGATCCCACCCCAAAAGGTGCAGAAAACCGTGGGCTGCGAGCCAAGCTAGTTCGGTCTTCAGGGAATGTCCTTGCTGCTGGGCTTGTCGCTGAGCTGTATCGATCGAGATCACGATATCACCCAAGTATAAGGGCTGAGACGACAGCATTTCCTCTAGCTGAGGACAGTCTACCTCTAAAGCTGCGAAAGCTAGGACATCCGTCGGTCGATCGAGCTGGCGGTACTGGAGGTTGAGTCCTTGCATCTGGCGATCGTCGGTTAAACGCAGACTGACTTCGTAGCCCGGAGCCACTGGCACATCCGCCTCCTGGTTTTCCAGCCAAACGCTAAACCAATTTTCCCATTTTTCGGCTGAAATCTCCCCGCTGGCTGCACTTTCAGGGAGGTTGGAAGCGTCGGCTGACTGCTGGCTTCGCCCGTAACAGTCTTCGACGTTCACCTCGATTAGCATTTTTATAATCTCCTGTCAAGCGATATATTCAATTTTTTTACAATCTCCAATTGCGCGATCGAGCAGAATTACTTTTTGCTTTCAGCAGGCACATTACAATAATCTGTTGAAGATTGCAACAGCCCGGGAACACCATCACCTTAACTCCCGATTAAGAAAGATGAAAAACATCAGCGCAAATTAGAGGCTGATTGTTTGAATCCCCAATTAAGAATTGAAATATCGATCGAGAAATGCCAAACCGACGAGTACGCCTAAAAGTCCGGCCGCTGTCAAGGCAAAATGAAACAGAGAAGTCGCCCGCTTGCGAACCATGTTCCGCATCGCCAGCTTGACATAACTCGGTGGAGGTGCATTGTTTGTCGGGGCTGTCGGGGTTTCGGCGGACTCTTCGGAGGCGGGAAGTGCTGATGGAGGTTGACTCATAGCGGTTAGTTTACAAGGTTAACAGAGGCGCTGCTGAGGACAGGCTCGTCCCGATATTAACAAATATGTAACGTTTTGTGTAGCTATTTTTAGTTTTTCGATCGCCCCGGGCCCCTGGAAGGGGATTGTACCAACAGATTAATGTGCGGGCTGACGATCGATTCGATATTTTATTTTCATCTTCAGATACACGAGGATAAATTAAATTCCCGATCCGTGTTCCTGAGCGTTTAACAAAAATTTTTCAATTGTCAAGTCCCACACTCAAGCGACACTCACTTGAGTTAACTCTAATAAGTGTCACCAGAAAAAGCGACTGTTAACCAACCGCGACCGGAAGTTATTCATAGATATAGCAACGGAAAAACACAAACAAATTTTTCCGAACCCAAAAAGTTAAATTACTCTGAAAACAACATGGAAATTTCCACCTTTGAAATCCTCGCAAAGCCGATCGCGCCTGTAGTTGGCCTCCCTCCAGCACTCCTCCCAGTGGCTCGCCGAGTCGTTCAGGGATACTTTCTCACCATCACCAATCTCGAAGCGATCAGCGTGGTATATCGGATTGGCTTTACCGTCAGCTTACCCGTGCCGGCAGATCCGAATAAAATCTTGCTCAACAACGCTGTCTTAATTGTTGATGTTGAAGGCGCTAACACCACTATACCTCTGACTCAGGTTTCACCTCAGGTATATAGCGGATTTTTCACAATACCCGCTCACAAAACAGCATCTGTTGAATTGTTGCCTAAACTGCCAGACGTTCTGACTCCAGGTTTGTTGGAAGTGCGCGGATATGTCTCACTATCGCGCCCAATATTTCCGGTTCGACCCTTGCCAGCACCAGTCAAGGTATTATTGAATCCCGAAATTCGCGGTACTTTCTTGCCGAATGGTTTCCCAACAGTACCTGATCCTTCACCCGACTTCGATCAAATCAATTACACTTTAGCGATCGCCAGTGGAAAAGCCTTGAACGAATTACCTGCTGAACCAATCATGCCATTCCTCATCGGGCCAACGCTCGATCCGCTTTTGGAAAAGTTACGCAACGGTACTTTGGACTTGGCTAGTTTGAAAGCCGACAATTCAGAAAAAGCTCAAATGCTAGTGCAACTGCTAGCCCAACTCGATGCCAGTGATGTCAATTTGAAAGACCTAAATACAGTGATGGAAAAAATAGATGTTCCTATCAGAATGTCTAGCATCTAGAACTGTTAAAGAGTAAGTAACTGTAGGGTGGGCAATGCCCACCCTACAGTTACTTACGTTTAATTACGCCCACTTATACTCTCACTGAGCTTTATTCAAAGGTCGAACTCATTTAAATTTCCGCCTATTTCTTTTAGTTGGGTCGCTATTCATCCGCAGCCCAAAGGTGTTGTTCAATTTATTGGTGGAACTTTTTTTGGTAGTTTGCCAACTTTGTTTTATCGATATTTTTTACAGCAGTTGTTTGAAGAAGGTTATACCGTAATTGCTTTGCCGTTTAGATTTACTTTTCGCCACTAGCCGATCGCTATTGGGTTATTAAAAGAGCAGCAGATACTGAGAACAGAACTGACCAAAATTGCTCAATTATTAGGCTATGAAAGCGAAATTTATCAAGAACCATCGAGTTATTTTTGGGTCGGTCACAGTCTGGGATGCAAGTACATTGCTCTTTGAGAACTTTTAAGCGACGATCGGTGTCCAAATATTGTGGATAAATTCTCCGTGAAGCGTAGCTGTCCCGTAGGGAATCGCCCTGACTGCGACCAGATTCAAAGGTTAATCGAAAATCAGGGTATCGACCGACCTTCAATTAAAGGTCAGCCCTCCTTATTACTTGCTCCTGATATCAGCAATACAGAGAGCGCTATTCC
>NZ_JAUBVJ010000152.1:0-9711 GCF_036702785.1 Microcoleus sp. AR_TQ3_B6
GATTAACTGCCCATCTCGTTCCATGACAAAGACTCGTCCTGATGAGCTAACGTTTAACGGGCGCAAAAAGTTCGTAATATTTGATAGTTGTAAATCCACCGCAGTCACGCCAAGTAATTTGCCGTTTTTTGCATAAATGGGATGCACTGCCGCTAGAGAAATGAAGTTTATTTCATCAACAGAGTACACCGAAGACCAGATTGGTTTACCTGCTTTAGCCGTCTCAATATACCATGAGGATGCCACGAAGTCGTCGGTCCAAAACCGTAGCACTTTACCCCGCTCGCCCTGCTGGTTCACGGAATAGGTAGCTACTTTTCCGTTTGTTATTGCAGACTTTTCATCAATGATGACTCCTTCCCCTGGAAAGTATTTGCCAGCCCCAATAAAGCGTCCATCTGCTAACGTATTTGAAATATAGCCAACATTCTTAAAGGCTTGCACCTGCTTCCAAAAATAACTTCCCGTCAGGTCAAAGTCTTCTATATTGAGTAATCCTGTCTCGATTGCATCAATATTGATCTGATTAATTTGATGAGGTATTGAAAGATAGTCATTTAGCTGCTGATCGGTTTGGTTGCTCACCTCAGTCATCAACTGGTTGGCAAGATCGGTTACGGCTTGTTGTCCGTTGCGCAATGAAAGATAGCCGACTAATCCAACTGCTGCAACAATTTGCAGGATAAAGGGTACTACGAGGGCAGTGCGGAGGCGGAATTTAAGGGAGCTGTTCTTCATAAAAAAAATCACGGGGATAGCGGTTAAGTAAGAATAGTTCACCCTTTTAGCATCGCTTCCTGTTGTGGCAATGCGTTATTCTACCTTGGTTTCTACCTGTTGCTTCAAAACAGCAATGTGAGGTCATCAAACACTTTTTTAATTCCTCTATGTCGCCGTACATTGTCAATCAATGCTTGCTTAATTTCTGGTAGCGACAAATGCCATTTTTGGCTAATGATGTCACACAGTTGCTCAAGTCCATCCTGCTTTTTGTTAATGTTTTTTGCTTCGGGAATACCATCGGTATATAGCACTATACCATCTCCTAGCTGTAGCTCAATAGAAATCTGACTGATGAACTCAGTAATGTCATAGTGGAGGGCGATGGGGAAGGCTAAATCCACCGTGTCTACTCGCTCAATTTCTCCTCCTCGCCGCACAATGATTGTTTGTTCATGCTGACCGCTGATGCTGACCCGTCCTTGAGAGTAATTTACAATCGCTAGGGTGAGACTTTTGTCGAAATTCATGCGCTGCACGTTTTTTTAAAGGGTGCGGTTGAGCGCATCTAGGAACCGAACTGGATCAGTTTCGTGGATTTCCTTGAAGGTACGGACTGCCGTTTGCGCCATCCGCATCAAGATACCGCTTTCGAGTCCATGTCCAGTGATATCACTGATGCCAAGAGTGACAACGCCATCGGTGTTTAAAACATCGTAGTAGTCGCCGCCGACTTCATCTGCAGCATCCATGTATCCAGGAATATCAATTCCATCAATTTCTAGTTCTTCAGGATTGGGCAAAATCATTTGCTGCATTTGACGCACGATATCCAATTGAGCACCCATGGGAAGATTGTCTTCCTTGAGTCTCTCGTTGAGGGCAAGGATTTCGCCGTTGGCATTTGCCAGTTCAGTCGTGCGTTCTTTGACTTTATAGCGGTTCTCAAGCGTGGTGAGGTATGCCCACGGAGGCCTATGCCTTAGGCCAGATAGTACCTCATATTACTGAGAAAGGCTATATCTTTTAGTGTTTCAAACGATTCTTTCAGTTGCCTTGCCATGCTGTCGAAGGAACGTTCCAGCGTATTAATTTCCTCAATTTCAATAAAGTCAGCGGTGCCTACTCGCTTGTCGAGGTTACCAGCAGCAATTTGTTCAGCAGCTTTAGTAATTCGGAGAAGGGGACGGGTAATCGAGCGAGCCGTCAGATACCGCAATTGCCAAAATCAGAGTCGCTAAACAGAGCAGGATTGTAGTACGAGTATTAGCATTGATTGGTGACATAAAGTCCGATTCTCGAACCGTAGTCACAATCACCCAATTTAGACCAAATTTATCTTGCCAAGGTTCAACCAAAACAAATTGGCGTTCCCCGTTAATCTTAAAGTCGAGTTGTTGGACTTTGTAATCTGGTTGAGAGCGCCAAAATGCCCTGACAAATACTGTGTACTTGCCCGGATCAAAGGATCGCGGCTGATTGATGCTGCTAATCTTTCGGCTTTACGATTCTTGACAGTGTATATAGGGGAGTTAGTTGAACTACCAACCAGCAGTCCTTCACGATCCCTGACAAACACTCCTCCCGAAGGACTT
This sequence comes from Microcoleus sp. AR_TQ3_B6, assembly GCF_036702785.1. Taxonomy (NCBI): domain Bacteria; kingdom Bacillati; phylum Cyanobacteriota; class Cyanophyceae; order Oscillatoriales; family Microcoleaceae; genus Microcoleus; species Microcoleus sp. AR_TQ3_B6. Next base: position 2,316 of record NZ_JAUBVJ010000152.1, read on the forward strand.
ATTTTGATTTGATTCAAAAAGTTACCGAGCTGAGAAATAACCAAATCAGTTTCTAGAACACCTATAAAATTACCTGCTTTATCACGATAGGAGTGGAGGGCCGGAATTCCTAATCGTACTGCTGAGTCGGAAGAAAACTGATAGATTTTACCCCAAGTCGGTTTATGGGCTCACATCTTGCACCATTCTCGCTTAACAGGCTTTCCGGCCTGTTCATAAAAAGCTTATTGAGAATGGTGCAACATCTCAGTTTATTGGCTTCCTTAGTCGCTCGGTACCAGGGGCGGCGGGTAACGATTCTTGACGCCTAAAAGTGTTGAGGGTTTTTCCTTGCTATGCAGAAGAACCCAAAATTTTAAGTTTGGTAACTGAACTTTCCTAGGCATCTTCAGCTAATTCAATCCGAACAGATGTCGAATTTAGGACAGTTGGTAGCAGGAGTGGCTCACGAAATAAACAACCCCGTCAGTTTTATTTACGGCAAAATAGTTCAGGTTAATCAATATGTTTGAGATTTATTCAACCTGATTAAAATTTAACAGACATACTCTCGCGAATTTTTATCATAAATCTCATAAAATGTCAAGTTATTGAGCTTGATTTTATTAAAAATGCAGAAAAAGCGTAAATCCTGTTCAGCACATAGCAGGTCTAAAAGCATTTATATAGTTTCAAGAAATAATATTATTTATGTAGGGGCTAATTTCAGAAAGCCCCTACATCATCTTTAGTCCCACTCGCTTATTTTTGCAGCGGATTATTTTTGGTAACCGAGCTTTCCTTTGCATCTTCAGCGCTATCTTTCAGGAAAGCAGAAGCATCCTGAAAGGCGGCGCCTACTCTCTCTAAAATTTTGGCATTGGGATCGCTGCGATCGACTACGGGTTGAGCCTTAGCTGGCTGTCCGTCTGGCGGTGCTAAGAGAGCTTTATCTCCGCCGAGTTCGGAGTCGAACTTGTCAGTTTCCATCGGTGCAGAACCCGGATAAAGCAGCTTTGAGGAATTAGAGTCACCGGTAGTCGCGGCCAGGAGCCGATCGCCCATCAGCGACAAATCAGCCCGATTATTTTCGGCTTTAGCAGGGGATTGATTGACTTTAGGGTCAGTAGACATTTTATAATTCGCAGATCCATCACCACCGGCCTTGTGGGGGTTATTCATTCCTCCCATTTGAACGGGAGGATTCTCTGGCCGGGCACCTCGAACATCGCCGGCATTGCAAGCAGTGCTGGTAAACAGCAGCAAACCTGCCATAAATACAGTCAAAATTTGAGTCAAAAATTGACCGATACGCAGTCTTTTAAAAAAAGCAGTTAGAGTGTTCACAAAATTTTTCCGATTTGTTACTACTACTTGTTTAGGGTAAAAATAAAGTCCCGATGGCTGCCTCTAACGGCGGTGATATTTTGCTGGGGATTGCTATCGATTATTTTATACCTTTAGAGGGAGTTAAAAAGTGCGATGGCCTTCGAGAGATTATTTTTTGTATGACTTACGCACGGGTATCTAGAAACCCGGCTTTTTTACCGGGTTTCTAGAGTAAGTTTGGTGGAGAAACTCATACCCGACGGACAATAAAAGTGCCCAGGTAGTTTCAAAGCATAGTCTTCTGGTGCGTCAGTTCCAATAATTGCTCGCTGTCAAAAGCTTTTCGGTTTTGGACCCCGCCGACACACGGATACTTGCGAATGAATTCTGTCGTGGAGATACAGCATTTTTTAGGTAAGTGAGGTACATAGCTTTCGATAGAGGACACGGCAGTGCCGTTTCCCTACGGCGATCGCTTGACGGATGTACTTCATCAACGCCGAATCTGCTGTATAAAAATTTTAGACTTTTGTTCAAGATACCAGATTCATCCGTGGGGTCAATCTAAAATCTAAAATCTAAAATCTAAAATCGATTGACGCACCGTACCAGCTACTAACCTGAGAACGCTACTGCTAATTTGGGAATTGTTCGACTTTGGCTTCAGCTTGCAAAGTCAGGACTCCAGCTTCCACATTTAGCTGCTGAATTCGCAGGGACATTCCCTCAAGTTCAAAGTTTCGCAAGTTTAAAACTTCCCCGGCTTTGTCCGCCAAAGCTGCTGTTAACTCAGGCGAAAATTCTTTGTTTTCGGGATACTCGACATCCTGAAGAGAAATTGCCCAACCGCCCTCTGCGATCTGAGGTTTTGCTGTAAAATAAATCTTTTCAGTTGAGGCGGTTTCCCGGACCAATACCTCAGCATTTAAAGCGATTTTTCCGGCTAGCAATTGGCACTCAATAGTTTTAACGTCTATTGTCAGGAGTTTTCCGTCAACAGTAACTTTTAAGTTTTTCAGTTTCCTGCTGATGTATTCGGAATTAAAAGCGCGGTTGATATCGCTTTCGGTTAAAACTGCGCGCGCCCCACCGAAGGCAGGTCCGTTCAGTTCAATTTTGCCAAACATGGCGGTGAGGGGATTGACAGCTATATCCTTGACGTGAATTTGCAATTCTTCGACGCGCAAATCTTGTTGCATTACCAACCCTTTGCCCTCAACGGCAACGGCCTCTACAGATCCCTGGGCTAGCTGGACCGGATCGGTGTCTACTGTCACAGACAAAGTTTCGGATTCATCTAATTTGCTAGCAATAGCAATCTCGGCTACTTTGTCGATCGCCTGTTCCCCTAAACTCCTATTTTGTTGAAGCACGCTCAGAATTCCTAATAATTATTGTTTTCCAAATAGTAGTTAATACTTAATAGGGTTAGCGTCTTCCTGTCGGCAGGTTTATCGTCTTAAAAAAAACTCAGCCAAAGACAGAGGGTTTCCAGAAAATGGCTAAAATTAGTAAGGTGCGCACCCTACGTTGAGTCCGTTGCGAAGCGGTGAAAAATCAAAAACTCGGATTTTTGCCAAAAGTCTTTTCGAGAAGTTCGATCGCCCGGTACAATAAGTAAGAGCCAGCACCGCTTTTTGCCGTCAGGAACCTCAGCCTAAAGGCATGAGGCTTGAAAGAGAAATCTAACAAGCCATTCCCCTAGGGCCTTGCGTCTTAACTGACTCGGTTTTTTGAGTCACGACACCAGGCGAATGCGTAGCTAGTTCCTTGCTCTGTCGTTGAGAGTTAAACAGTTCTAAGGTCACGCTCAACAGTGCTGTTTGCCGGCGCCGCGCTCACTAAACAAAGGCGCGTGCTAACTTTACTCCGAAAGGAGATTGGGGCAACCATACCCCACCTCCGGGGCAACCATACCCCTCCACCCTGCAAGGGGATTAAATTCAATGTAAAGCCGTCCTAAAAAGACGGGGTTTCAAACCCATAGTTCTGATGAATTCAGAATCAACTCTCGCTAGACTACAAGCTACACTTCCCGACGGAAAACTGCCTTCTAGCTACGGGGTATACTTCAAAAACACCCTAGTAGCCCTGTGTCACGCCCTAGAAGACCACATTTTGCAAACCAGCAGCGGGGACAATATCGAACTAAAGCCGCTAGTTTTGGTGACGTTTCAGCAGGGAAAATGGTATTTACAGGAAGCCGATCGCTACCTAGATATTGCTAAGGCCTCTCGGCGCGTTGTCATCGGTGCAGTAGCCGACAGCGGTTTCGCTAGCCACCAAACCGGTCAATTAGAAAATGTATCTTTAATAAATCTCGATGAGAACGACCCCATAATCGAAGAATGGAATTTAATCATCCTCGCGCCGACATACAAAGCAATGGTGCTTTGTCGGGAACTTTCAGCCGAGGAATACTTGCCCGAGGGTAAGCCAGAAGTAGATACAGAACGAAAGTTCTACGGTTTGTGGTCCTTTGACCAGTCTTTGGTGTCGGCTGCTGCAGAAATTTTTATAGAACAGACGCGACATTACAACCCCCCCCTAGCCGACAGTTTGCTGGAAATGTACCACGAAATCCTGGCTACTGTTGGCCCGCCCTTGGCAGATATTAGTGGCGTGGTATCCCGGATAGTCACTTACCTGCAAAGTTCTCAGCAGCAAATGGTAGCAATTAACCGCCAAACCCGCGAGTTGTGGGAATTGGAAGGTCAAGCTTTGCGGATCAGCCGCAATTTGAACGCTAACAAACTTCAAGCTTTTCTGCGGATGGCCCAGCGCGTGGACGAACGCGATACCTCAAATCCTACAGCGTCTTTGCAGGTGGCGGCTTTGTCGGAAACTTTGGGTCAACTTCTGGATTTGCCGGCTTTGCAGTTGCGCAGGCTGCGGCTGGCTGGATTGCTGTTTCGAGTCGGCTTAGTTTCGGCCCCGAATGAGGTGTTCGATCGCACTCCCGATGCTTTCGACCAAGCAACTTTATCATTTTGGCGCGATCGCAGTTTCATCGGTTCCCAACTGCTGCAAGCAATGCCGGAACTAGCACCTGTGGCGGAAATTGTCAAGCACAAACTCGAATATTGGGACGGCAGCGGCAGACCAGAGGGTTTGCGAGCGGAAGCGATACCGGTTGCTGCGCGGATTTTGGGGTTGGTGGCTTATTTTCAAGAATTGACTCAACCCCGTGGCGATCGTCCGGCTTTGAGTTTGAGCGAAGCTTTGGAAAAGTGCCGGGAACTTTCTGAAATTCGCTTCGATCCGGCTTTGGTGGAAACTCTCAGCAACGTCGTCAGGCTGGCAGAAATGGGTTTGATGGAGTTACCGAGCCGCCCGAGTCAACTGCCGAATGTATGGTTGGAGGATTTGGGCGATCGAACTTCAACGGCCGCTCCGGCATTATAAAATAACGGGATTGGTAAGGGGCGATCGGTACTTGGTAATTGGGAATTGGGCATTGAGGACTCTGGCACAAATCCTTTCCAACACTAGAAAAAATCAGCCCTCTGTGCTGCGTGCGCACCCTACCGCTTTCCAAAACTAGAAAAAATCAGCCCTCTGTGCTGGGTCCGCGCGCACCCTACCGCTCTTAGCGGGATGCCCAGCCTCTCTGTGCTGGCTCCGCGGGCACCCTACCGCTCTACTAATGACTAATGACTCAAAACTAATGACTAATGACCTCGAAGCCATACGCAAAGGCAAAATTCTGATGTTGGCCGGCACTGATTTAGCCGGCACAGACTTAGCGGGAGCCGAGCTCGCGGGTGCTGACTTGTCTCAAGCCAACTTGAGTGGAGCTAATCTCGCCGGCGCTAACTTGCAGCAGGCCGTATTGCGAGCCAATCTCCGCGGCGCTGACTTGAGCGGCGCTGACTTGCGAGGCGCAGATTTTCGGAATGCCGATTTGCGGGGGGCTTCCTTCGCTAACGCTTTAGTCCGCAACGCAAGTTTTGGGGGTGCTTTTTTGACAGGCGCTGCGATCGGCAATTTGGATTTGAGCGGTGTCGATCTTCGCGGCGCCGATTTGCGGGGCGCTTCTTTGGGTCGGGCAATTTTGCTGGCCGCCGATTTGAGCAATGCCAATTTGTCCGGCGCTGATTTGTCGGGAGCTGACTTGGAAGAAGCGCTCCTCAATGGCGCCGTACTCCGCGGCGCTAACCTGACGGGGGCTAATTTGCTCTGCGCCTCGATCGAACATACCGTTTGGGATGGAGCCCTGCTCGATCGCGCCTGTCTCCAAGGCACCCCCCTGAGCGTTTAAATTTCCACACTGTTGTTTTGAAGACAGACAAAAAAACAACATTTGCTTATTAAGTGAATAAGCACAAGCTATTTTTACATTTCTTAATAGAAGGTTATAATGGCGACTGTAGATGAGCAAACGAATAAATGGTAGCAGCTTTGTTTAGCGGTACATCCTTTCAAGGTCAAAGTGGCGATCGCCTTGTCAGCAAAGTAGCAGGAGCTGCGATCGCAGCCTTATTCAAGCGTTCGGAAAAGGCCGAAGCCAACATCCGAGTCGAACCAGTAGCCAAACTCTTACAGGGAAGCATCGACGGTTTCGACTTCGTTGGCAAAGGTATGTTGATGTACAACGGCCTGCGCATAGAAGTGATGGAACTCTACCTGCAAGCAGTCTCAATTGACTTTGGGGCGATTTTTGCAGGTCAAGTAAAATTGCGGCAGCCTACCCAGGCAAATATGCGAGTAGTCTTAAGTCGATCGGATTTAACCACCTCATTCAATACACCTTTTGTAGTTGAAAAACTCCAGAAGCTGAAGTATCAAGAGCAATCACTGCACTTTCAAAACACTGAAGTCAGCTTCGGCGCCGACAAATCAATTCGGCTTCAGTCCGAAATTACCGTAGGCGATGCCAGCGAACCGGTCAAAATAGATATTACTGCTCAATTGCAAGTAGAAGACAGACGCAAAATCCAATTTGTCAGCGTTACTTACGGCGGTAATGAGCAAGCAGTAGATTTGGGTCAAGCTATAATTGCCCACGTAAATAACTTGCTCGACTTAGACAAATTTGCCTTAGAAGGCACTCAACTGCGGGTTGACCGCTGCCGAGTTCAAAACGACGAGTTGGTTTTCTATGGTTGGGCTGGTATCGAACAGTTCCCCAAAGGCAAGCGCTAAACCTCAGTCTGCTGAGGTGGGGAAATTAGATTTGTTTGAGGAATTTTATAGCTTAACAACACAACCCGCGCAGGCGGGTTTTGTTATTTTAGCTGAAACAAAAAGAAGCCTCTGGCCTCGCCCGTTGCGGAGGCGATGAGATGAATTTGTGGGCGATGACGAATTGACCCACAACCGATTCAATGCGTTGGATTGATATCAACTCCGATAGCATCGGAATTAATATTACTCACAGTCAGGACACGGCACTGCCGTGTCCCTACCCCCATTAATTGTAGGGACTAAGGCACTCGCGGTGTCCTCTATATCATTCCGATACAACTGGAAACAATATGACAGGACGGTGGGTCGATGAGGAATCGCCATTTTTAACACTCATAGCGAATCTATAAAATCTTCGATTACATGAGTCATGGTTTTATCGTTTTGAGACGAGTATAAGCGTAGTTTGTTTAATCTACGCTCGGTTCTCCTCAAATTTAATGCTTTGTTTTTCATCAATGCCTACATAACGTCTTTGCATCGATGTTATACTATTTGTCGGTCGCAAACAAAGGATAGCAATGAGAACTTCATACCAGTACAAAATTAAACCAACTTTCATAGCAAGTATAAAAAATCGCTCGAACGCTCGAAATGCTGCGTTGTCAATATAATTATCTACTTGCTCAAAGGTTTGATTGGCATGAACATCGTTGTCCTCTAGATAGATGTCCCTTAAGTTGCCAGATACCATAGTTAAAATAGCAGCATAACTATTACATTCAAAATGCATTTATTACCAAACTTAAAGTAGATATACCTTGGCATAAAGAGATTCAGTCTCAAGTATTGCAGGAAGTCCCTAAGAAAGTCGAGATAACTTCTGGGTAGTGCTTTTTTGTAAAGGACAGAGGAAAACAATCTATCTTATTATGCAATCCCCATTTTTTTTCTGATTTGT
>NZ_JAUBVJ010000153.1:0-9556 GCF_036702785.1 Microcoleus sp. AR_TQ3_B6
CTGCCTATCTTTTTTTACCACAAGTTGGCTCAATCCTTACTAACTATGAGTTTGGGGCGGGTCGTCACCCCCCCAGGTAGACCCCTCATTAATTGCCACCGCCGTAATCGCCGGAATCTCAAAAAAAATAAGTGAGGAATCCTGTAAATTGAATACTTACAAATAAATTGCGACATAGGTAGAATAAAACTCTCAAGTATCAGTCAAATATCAAACATTACACAAGCAAGTACACTATCGAATGAAAGCAAAATTAAAAGTCCCAAGACGTTGTATACCAATTCTTGCAGGAGTCGTAAATTTTTTACCCCACCCCAACCCTCCCCGAACTCGCGGTCCGGGAGTAAGAAATTCACAAGTGATTTAGGCTCGCTATAGTAACAAACAAGATGCTTCGGCAGCTATCGAGTTAAAAAATAACTAAAAAATTTGCTCAAAATAGCTTTGTGGTTAGAGTCTACTACCCCAAATCCAGAAAAAGAAACTCAAATATTGGTGTCAAGATGACACTAGACTTGGCTTAAAAACGATTGAAATAAAAAAAATTACAGCTTTGGGAGTCAAACCAATAGGTCAAGTACAAGGGAATTTTAAAATCTATTATTTATATAGCAATCCTTGCAGGAGTCGTAAATTTTTTACCGCACCCCAGCCCTCCCCGAACCTGCGGTTCGGGAGTAAGAAATTCACAAATGATTTAGGATTGCTATATGGGGCAGTCACCCCACAAACAGGAGCAAGCTTGATTGTTGGAATTCTCACCTAAGAATAGTGTAGGTTTTCAAAATTTATGGTATTTATAATGCTGCTATTACTGACTAATGGTGCTGCTATTTGGATCGGAGATCGCTGGCTCCACAGTAAGATTCAAAATTGATATCTGCTTGCACCAAGTCTTGGCATTTCGATGGCAACTCGCTTATGGATATGCCTTCCTCAGAAACAGAATTGACTTCTTCTGCTTCTGAGGAGGATTTGCCTAGCAGTTAGCCCTCACTTAACCCTACCTGCTTACTGGTATTGTCAGCTTCGTTAACTCTGCGGCGAATTTGACTCGGTAGATTGAGCTGGCTCTGTATTCTGCTCCTGTGACCGTGTCTCCTCTGGTTTTTGGATTTGCTTGAGATGAATCTCATTCACCTGAGTGATAAAGTTTTCTATTGCCATTTTTGCCATTTGTTGATGTTGGGCTTCGTCGGCTCCATCATCGTAACGATAAGCCGGACTCACTCCCAATACAAATTTCTCCTGTTCCGCTTCTAACAATTCCACAGTTGTGTTAGCCGAAATCCAATTCTCCTGAAAAGGAAATGAGGTAACTATACTGGCGACTATCGAGGCGACAGCGGGACAAATTACTGGCAGCCACTTGAAAAACGCTTGACTTGGTTCCAATTTGTCTACCAATACTAAAATTGGTGTGACTCCCGATAAAATAACGGTTGCCAATTGGAAAGTGTAGTAAATATTTCTCGAAGTCTCTCTGGTGTTTTTATAGTCGTCAATCAACTCCTGGCAATATCGTAAAGCCTTTTCTCTCACGGGAGTTATCTGATTGTTATTCGCAGCAGTATTCGGGTTTAATAGATAACTGTAGAGTTCCGCTTTTCTGCGGATCTCTAACTCATTAGCGCGATTCCTAAAGTTGTTAGCCAATTGTCTATTGGCGAGGAAGAGAAAAATAAAACTAGAGAGAAAAACCGCTGCCCAGATAACGATAAGTTGATTGTCTGGAAAAACTCTAGTAAGGCTCCATGCACCAATAAAAGCTGCTAGAGATAAATACTCAATAATTTTCACGAAAGATAAAACTTGTGGGCTTGATGAGACGGTATTGGAAATCTCGATCTGGTCTCGATCCACAGAAGTAGTCATTGGTTTGTAGTCAATGTGGTTATCAGACACAAGTTTAGCCTATTGGGGTTGCTCTTCTACGCCAGCTCTGTCAAGGTGGTGAAGAAGACCCTCAAACCTTTGAAAAGTGGTTGCTGGCGATCGTTAAATCTTCTTGTTTTAACAGGGGATTACCAATAAGCTAGGTTTATTGCCGATCGCCAATCGGTAGGATGACGTAATGCCGGTCGATCGCACCTTATTTATCAGGGCTTTCAGTCTTAAGTTGACAGCAAGGGGCATGGCCGTGTCTTGATTTAACTGGTTCCTTTCGCTCCAGGGAAAGTAACGAGTAACGAGTAAAAATAGAGGCTCTTCCTCGCCTATCTGCGTTACTTTCGCTCCAGGGAAAGTAAGGAGTAAATTGACACGGCTTGAGCAATGCCGCCTCCTGATTGCCGCATCCCGATTTTAGCTTTACCGCAGAGTCACAAACTCTTCAGCAGTCGATGGGTGAATGCCAATAGTCGCGTCGAAGTCTTTCTTGGTAGCTCCCATATTAACCGCGATCGCCATTCCTTGAATAATCTCGCCCGCGTCTTTCCCAACCATGTGCACGCCCAAAACTCTGTCAGTATTAGTTTCAACGATTAACTTGACAAAAGTTTTCTCATCTGCACCTGTCAAGGAGTGAAACATCGGTTTAAACTTGGCTGTGTAGCACTTAATTGAGTCGGGAAACTTTGCTCTCGCCTGCACTTCGTTTAAGCCGACTGTACCCGCTTCCGGCTGGGAAAATACCGCCGACGGGACATTTTCGTAATTGATTGCTCTCGGATTGTGGCCAAATTCAGTATCTGCAAAAGCGCGTCCTTCGGCGATCGCAATTGGCGTTAAATTGATGCGGTTGGTGCAATCTCCGACTGCAAAAATGTGCGGCTGACTGGTGCGGCTGTCTTTGGTAACTGCGATCGCACATTTATCGATTTCTACTCCCGCATTTTCTAAAGCCAAATTTTCCAAATTCGGCAAGCGCCCCGTTGCGCACAACAGCGCGTCTACTATGAGCGTTTCTTCGGATTTCCCCGACAAAGTTAATTTTAAGCCTTCTGGGGTTTTCTCTATGTGGTTGATCGAGCTTTCTGTCAAAATTTCTATGCCGTGCTTAATCATTCCTTCTTGCACGTTGGTGCGAATATCTGTGTCGAAGTCCTTCAAAATTAAGTCGTTGCGGATGATTTGAGTTACTTTGCTTCCCAACCCGTTCATAATGCAAGCAAATTCGACGCCGATGTAGCCGCCTCCCCAAATGGCCAACCGTTTTGGCTGCTCTTTTTGCAGGAAGATTTCGCGGGAGGTAATCGCGTGTTCGATGCCGGGAATTGGGACTCTTCTGGCTTCTCCGCCGACTGCTATTAAGATTTTGGCGGCGGTATATTTTTTGTCACCAACTTCGACGGTGTGGGGGTCAATAAATTTGGCGTATCCTGAGATTAATTCGACTCCGGCTTTTTCGAGGAAGCTGATGTGCAGTTTGCTCAGCCGCCGCACTTCTGTGTCTACGCTGGTGATGAGTTTTTCCCAATCAAAGCTGCTTTCTACTGGACTCCAACCGTAGCCTACCGCATCTTCGTAAAGGTGCGAAAATGTTGAAGCGTACACCATGAGTTTTTTCGGGACGCAGCCGCGAATTACGCAGGTTCCGCCTACTAAGTCATTTTCGGCGATCGCCACTTTTGCGCCGTAGGATGCTGCTCGCTTGGAACTCGCCAATCCGCCGGAACCCGCACCTATCACAAACAAGTCGTAATCGTATGTCATAATTGTCGTGAATCTCCTATCTCAAATTTACCCATTTTACGCTTTACTTTTTTTAATGATATCTCAAAAATTTTTTGTTTTTTTTTGTGGTCAACTACTTTACTTTTTGCGCTGGCACTGCTATTATTTAATAATAGGAATCTGTGCGTTAATTTTAAAATTGATCACACTCCCATTATTAGATTATAGCACAAGCTATCGACAAGAAATATATAAAAATGTAACTATTTTCGAGCGGTAGCCAAGAATAAAAGAGCTAATTGTCGATCGCTCGTTATAGCCGAGTCGAACTCCAGTAAATCCCTGTAAAAAAGCGCAACTTTGATGCTCTTCCCAATTTTTAAGGGGTAGTAGGGGGCAACAATCAGGGGCGATCGGGGCCAATCGCAGCGCAGCGATAGAAAACTGATACTACCTTAACCTATCGGGGCAATCACGGGAGATTATTACCCTACAGTTTGTGATAATTTCATCAATCCTTGATAATTGCTATATTATAACCATAAATTAATTCTCGGGCTAGCTTTATGATAGATTGGCTTTTGCTCTGGGGAGCAACGGAAGCAGTAGGCATTCTCGTTAAACCCATCTTAGAAGATTTAGTCAAAGACGGCGCGAAGGATTTTGCTAAGGATTTTTTTAAAGATTCCCTGAAAAACGTCTTATTAGGCGAAAAAGACCCGCGAAAAGTCGCAGCGGGCAAAGCCCTCAAAAAGTTTTTGGAGTTGGTACAACAGCAGTTAAAAATCGCCGGACTTCCCCCCGAGGAAATTAAGCGGTATATTAAAGATGTTAAACAGTTTATCAATAACAAGTCTGTTAAGGAAATTTTGGGCAAGGCTTTTGAGAGCGATCGCGAGTCTCTCGATGCAGAACTTCTGGAACAAACCTGGAGTCAACTAGATTTAACTCCTTTACCAGCAAGATTTAAGTGGCAAACCATCGCCAATCAGTATCTGGCCGAAGTTCAAGAAATTCTCTTTGACTCAAAAGACTTGCGCGATATCTTGAATGCTCAAAATCTGGATAGCATTCAGAAAAATACTCAAGAAACGGCGGGGATTATTCCCGATTTTGACTTGAGGCAATATCAAGAAGCTCTGTGCGAGCGTTACAGCAATCTCAATTTAAGCAGCGTCGATCCCAATACCTACGATTATCGCGAAAAACTGAAGGTTTGGCAAATCTTTATTTTCCAAGATGTGCGATCGATTTACGAATCATTTCTGCCCCAAGCTTACGAAATTCCTAAAGAACATCAACGGCGGCTGCAAGACTGCAATCAATTAGACGCGATCGAACTAGAAAATTTAGAGAAATATCGGCGCGGTTATTTTTCTCAGCCGATCGTCTCGGTGTTAGATGTTATCAATGACAAGCAAAAGTATCCCTACATTGTTATTTTAGGCGACCCGGGTTCTGGCAAGTCTACTCTGTTACAATATTTAGCATTAAACTGGGCGATCTCGCCCTTAAATAGCGTGACATCTCTGCCGATTCCGCTGCTAATAGAATTGCGGACTTACATTCGCAGCGGGGAATCAGGACATTGCAAGAATTTCCTGGAATTTTTCCATCAAAGTCCCGGTTCAATTTGTCACTTGAATCAGCATCAATTGCAGGCACAGCTTAAAGCAGGCGAGGCTGTGGTGATGTTCGACGGGTTAGATGAAATTTTCGATCCCGGGAAACGAGATGATGTAATTACGGCGATTCATCGGTTTACCAATGAGTATCCCCGCGTGCGAGCGATTGTCACGTCTCGGATTATTGGTTACAAACCTCAACGGTTGCAAGATTCAGGGTTTCATCACTTTATTCTCCAAGATTTGAATGCCGAACAAATTCAGGATTTTGTTCGCCGCTGGCACGAATTAACTTTTACTGATCCTGGGGAAAAAGCGCGGATTAGTCAGCGCATGGAAAGAGCATTAGCGTATTCATCAACGATTCGAGATTTAGCGGGTAATCCGTTATTGTTGACGATTATGGCGATTTTAAATCGCAGTCAAGAATTGCCGAGAGACAGGGCGGAACTTTACAATCAAGCTTCGCGGGTGTTGCTGTATCAATGGGATGTAGAAAGGTCTTTAGTAGAGGATAGCAGGCTCAACCCGAAAACTATTGATGCTAAAGATAAGCAAGAAATGCTGCGGCGAGTCGCTTACAAGATGCAAGCAGCACCTGAAGGGTTGGCTGGCAATATTATTAGTGCGGAAGATTTGGAGGATACCCTCACAGCATATCTGAAGAATAAAGATTTCGATCGACCGAAAGAGCGGGCAAAGTTGATAATTAACCAACTGCGAACTCGCAACTTTATTTTATGTTATTTGGGTGCGGATACTTATGGGTTTGTGCATCGAACTTTTTTGGAATATTTCTGTGCGTCGGAGGTTGTATATCGATTTGAAAAAACCCGCCAACTTTCTTTAGAAAAGTTGAAAACTGGGATTTTTGGCAAGCACTGGGATGATGAATATTGGCACGAAGTTTTGTGCTTAATTGCGGGATTGATAGATGGACGGTTTACAGGGAAATTGATTGAGTTTTTGATTGAACAGTCTGAGGAATTTGAAAATTGCCAGAGCCTGTTTTTGGCTGCAAAGTGTTTGTACGAGGTGAGAGATAGAAAAATTATTGCTGGGATTGATAGTGAATTGCTTGAACGTTTAAAAGAGTTAACGAAGTGTGCTCTCAGCGAGCAGAGCATAGGTCTTCATGTAAAGGGCAAAGAAATTGAACTGGTTAGAGAAATTCATACTCAAGCAGTAAGTGCGATCGCCTTTACTTGGAAAGATGACCCTAAAACCTTACTTTGGCTCAAACAACTGGCTGAATCTGATGATGATAATTGGGGTGTGCGATATTCCGCGATCCAAGAATTAGCATGGGGATGGAAAGATGATTCCGAAACCTTACCTCTCCTCAAACAACTGGCTCAATCTGAAGATGACAATTGGGCCGTGCGACACGCAGCAGTCCAAGAATTAGTACGGGGCTGGAAAAATGACCCGGAAACTTTAGCCATTCTCAAACAAATAGCTCAATCTTATGATGATTCCTTTGTGCGACGTTTAGCAGTCCAAGAATTAGCATACGGATGGAAAGATGACCCTGAAATCTTACCTGTTATCAAACAAGTAGCTCAATCTAGTGGTTGTAAGGGTGTGCAAAGTGCAGCAATTAAAGAATTAGTACGGTGGTGTAAAAAAGACTCTGAAACCTTACCTATTCTCAAACAACTAGCTCAATATGATGATAGTTCATATGTGCGAGAAACAGCACTTCAAGAATTAGCACGGGAGTGGCAAGATGACCAGGAAATATTAGATATTCTCAAACAACGCGCTCAATATGATGATGATTCGGATGTCCGAGAAGTAGCAGTCCAAAAATTAGCACGTGGGTGGAAAAATGACCAGAATATCTTACCTATCCTCAAACAATGCGCTCAATATGATGATGATTCAGATGTACGAATTGCCGCATTCCTAGAATTAGCACGTGAATGGAAAGATGACGCGGAAACCTTATCTATCCTTAAACAACGCGCTCAATATGATGATGATGATTTTAGGGTGCGATTTTTAGCACTTACAGAACTAGCATATGGGTGGAAAGATGAACCAGAGATATTTGAATGGTTGTGCTATATAGCTATCAATTATCCTTTTGAAGGTCAGTATAACTTCCAAGGTAATCCCAGACAAATAGCACTTGGAATCATGCTCGCTCAATACCCCGATCGCCCAAAAACTTTAGAAATACTTCGCGATCGATTTGCCAACGATCCCGATGAAAAAGTCCGCAATTTTGCCCAGGAACAATTGGCAAAATTAGAGAATGTGTAATCTAAACAAAAAAAGTATCAACAAATTATGCTAGTTCAAAAACTAGTATAATTAATATCAGATAGTTCTCGGAGACAACCACTATGCAAGTCACGACCGAAGAAATTATTTATCCATGCAGCGACGGTCAACCAATGGCAGATAGCACAATTCAATACAAATTAATTGTCAAAATCAAAGAAGGTTGCGAATCGCTGTTTAAAAACGACCCAAACGTGTTTGTAGCAGCCGATTTACTGTGGTATCCAGTTGAAGGTAGACCAGACATTTCTCAAGCACCGGATGTCATGGTAATATTTGGCAGACCAAAGGGCGATCGACGTTCCTACCTGCAATTTAACGAAGATAATATTGCTCCCCAAGTTGCCTTTGAGATTCGCTCTCACAACGACAGACAAACCAAGATGTACAAAAAACTTTCATTTTACAATCGCTATGGAGTCGATGAATATTACCTTTACGATCCCGAAAACAACGATTTGAGCGGTTGGCAAAGAATAGAAGGAAACTTAGAAATAATTGAGCCGATTGAGGGCTGGGTAAGTCCGAGATTGGGAGTGCGATTTGAGTTGGGCGAAGCTGGGTTAGAAATATATCGACCCGATGGACAAAGGTTTCTTTCCTATGCGGAATTGGAGGAACAGGGGGAATTAAACCGCCAGCGTGCCGAACAAGAAGCTCAAAGGGCCGAACGTTTGGCAGCAAAACTGCGCGAATTGAACATCGATCCTGAGAGCATTTAAGCGACAAATTGTTTAATTTAGGGCTTACGCATCAAGACCACAGAAACCGGGTTTTTTATGGTTGATTCGGGCTGTAGCGAATGATTTTCGTGAAAAAACCCGGTTTCTCACCACCCTTGTGCAAGTCCCATAATTACAACTTGTCCGACTTGTTTAAAGTCGCGAAGCAATCTTCATTCTTCGGGATTGGTTCACTCCAATCCGCTGCATTTGCAAAGACGCCTGATACTGAAATTAGCCTCCAACCGAGCGCCCTGACCAAGAATTTATTGATGGTACCCGCCACGTGATTTATCCGTGGAATCAATCCAAAATCTCAAATCGAAAATCCTCAAGAAAGAGCATTTATCCGTGGGGTCAATCTAAAATCTAAAATCTAAAATCTAAAATCTAAAATCGATTGACCGCCGCCAAAACCGATAACAAGTGTTAAGTTAGTAGTTAGTTGTGTCGATCGCACAGAAAAAAAATGCCAGAACTACAAACCGATACATACCAAGACCTCGACCCGCAAGTCCTCTCAAAGCCCGTTGTTGTCGGTCTGGAAGACGTAACAAAAGTTTACGGGATTGGGGACCTGGAAGTTCGCGCCTTAAACGGCGTCAGCTTGACCGTAAGACAAGGAGAATATTGCTCGATTATGGGCGCATCGGGTTCCGGCAAATCTACAGCTATGAATATTATCGGCTGTCTCGATCGACCTACGAGCGGCAGTTACTACTTAGACGGCGTAGATGTCGCCCAAATGCCCGAAGGAGAATTAGCCGGAATTCGCAATTTAAAATTAGGTTTTGTCTTCCAACAATTTCACCTGTTGCCTCAACTGACAGCACTAGAAAATGTCATGTTACCCATGGTTTATGCCGGCATTCCCGCAGGAGAAAGACGCGAACGGGGAGTAGAGGCTTTAACAAAAGTAGGCCTGGAAAGTCGCCTGCAAAACAGACCGAATCAACTATCAGGAGGACAGCAGCAGCGCGTAGCCATCGCCAGGGCTATCGTCAACCGTCCCGTGTTGTTGCTGGCTGACGAACCTACAGGTGCATTGGATACAAAAACAACTCAAGAAGTAATGGATATTTTTACCGAATTCAACGAAAGCGGCATGACAGTTGTTATGGTAACCCACGAACCCGAAGTGGCGCGTCAAACTCGCCGCGTTGTCTGGTTCCGCGACGGTAAAGTTATTCACAACAATCTCAAACCCGAAGAGCTTTCCCACGCTGTATTTTAGGATCGCGAATTAAATAACTTACAATTTTAATTGTTATTGTGGGATGGGCGTCCCGCCCGTCCAAAAAGGAC
>NZ_JAUBVJ010000154.1:0-8130 GCF_036702785.1 Microcoleus sp. AR_TQ3_B6
TTGGAGATAGACCCGCGCTTGATGCTTCTGAATTAGGCGAGTCAATTGGTGGTATCCCCACGGTTGAAAGGTTTAAGTATTGCCCTAAGGACAGAACATTTTAAGGTGAGTCGCTGAATTAAGAATCCCCTCGGCTTCAGCCAGGGGAGTGTCAAGCAGAGCCTCTATGTTGAGCCTGCACGGCCCAAGAGCACCTTACCGTGATAATTCACGTGTCAAATTACTTTTTGCGTCCCGGACTATCATTGCTAATTGCTAATTGGGAACTAGAGCCATATCTATAGCAATCCTCGCATCAGTTTCTATAACGGACAGGCGAAACGCCTCTTAATCAATGTCCAGAGGAAGAGCCTCGCCTGCTACAATCGAGGCTCTTCCTCCGGATCTGCTTTACCAGGCTCTTCCTGGTAACGAGTAGAATCATTAGGATTGCTATAGTCCTGTAAAATAACCCTAATAGGTTTGTAGTGAGGACTAAATTATTCAAAATTTTATGAGGAATTTAGTCCTCACTACAAAGGTGATAACGCTTATTTTATCGGACATGATATGAGCCGATTATATCCTTTCCTTTTGGATCGGAATAATATTTTTAGGAGTACAGCAGTGCAAGCTTCCCACTCGCTATTGAGGGGGCCAAGCCAAGCGGGATGCACAGCAAAGCAGGGTTGAATTCCGATGTTACGGTATTTGATCTTACTCGTTCATATTCTTGTATGTAGCCACTGCCGAAGGCGAACTCCGGTTTAAATACCGGAATATCCAATACTTAAATACCGTATCCAAGATAACTGGAAACGTCGCAATGAACAAAAATATGAACTGCCTATTTTCTGGTAGCCCCAAATGCCTCGATACGCCTTCGAGAATTACTTCCCAACCGTGAGGCGAGTGGAATCCGACAAACACATCCGTAAACAAAATAATTACGAAAGCTTTAGCACTGTCGCTGAGGCCGTAAATTACATCATCCATGAAAGACTTTAAAATCTCAATCTCTTTCTTGTTAGTGAGGATAATCGCGGCAAAGGCAATGCAGGAAATCAAATCGGAAAAAATATTTTTAATAGCTCCATTACTTTCAGAGCGGTATTCCTCCGCTAGCTCAACTGCTTTCTCGGCAATCTTATTTTCCGTTTCCTCTAAAGAAAGCGAGGGAGTCATGCCTATTAACTTTTCAAATTTGAGGTGCTGCTCAAATCTCTCTAGTTCTTGGAAGGCTTCTTCTTCCAGGTTAATATTTAGGAAGACTGGAGCATTTTGCTTGATTCGAAAATGGTCAACTACCGGCCCTACTATAAAGTTTTTGGAAATTTGATTCGTCAACAGCGGAACTAAAATCAAGAGCAAAATAAATCTCAGAGAAATGACTGTTTTTACTTTGGAGTTGCGGAAATTCTTAACTACTTCTTTTTCCGCTTCCGGGTCTAACTCTTTAGTAATTCGATTCAAAGTTCCCAAAAGCGAGCGAGGCAATAAATTGACCTCTTCAGAGTAAATGTCAACCTCGCCCTCGGGAATTTGAACAGAATTAGCTGCACCTTTATTTGCCTGAGGTTGAGAGGTGCTATTTGTAGATTTTACCGGCTGATTTACTGAACTGACAACCGGGACAATTGCAGTGGATCTACTATTATTAATATACTTGTCGATGACTCCATCAATAAACTCTAGCTTCTCGAATACAAGGGAGGCTCGATCTTTATTGTCGAGAGGTAATCCGTGCTGGTGACGATCGGGGCTGTGTCCCGCCTTCGGTTTTGCCCCCACTCGATCCGGCAGTTCCAAAAAAGAACGGCTAGCATTAAACTCAACCATTCGGGTTTGGATGACCTTGAGGTATTTTTGCAGTTCGGATTTAAAGTAAGACAGGGTGCTTTGTCCGTAATTTCCCGATCGAGCGGAGATTTTTTGGCCGCCAAAATGCTCGTCTTCGATCGCCTTAATTGCTAAGGCAGCATCATAAGCCTGTTCTAGGGCCCTGTCAGGCGTTTCTCGATACCATTGGTGAGCGCTGTAGAGATATTTTACAATCCTGTGCCACAGAGAAGTATTCATAGCTAAACCTGGTTAGTTGGCTGTAGACATTAGTCATTAAAGTATTCACGGTATGGTAACAAATTTAGATAAATTGGGAAGCGAGGTTTCGGATTCAATTTGGATTGTCGGAGCCGCCCGCAGTGGCAAAACCGCTCGTTTAGTCGAGCAGTTCTGCATTTGGAGCCAAACTCTCAAGCCTGTCCCATCAAAAGTTTCAGACGGCTGGGGTTCCGGGCGGCGCCGGGCCCGACAAACTGCCCCAGCAATTTTAGTCTTAGCAGCTAATGGGGACAACCGGCTAGAATTAGCCGATCGCATCGCCGTTGCTACCGAAGGAAAATATGCCTTTCACTCGACAACACCCTTCGGTTTTTTTGAGCAGGAAGTATTGCTATTTTGGCCGCTGCTAGTTCAGTCGCTGGAAACACGGGCTCAATTTCCCCTGCGACTGCAACCTGAAACTGAATTGGAACTTGCCGCGAGACTCTGGCGTCGCGAACTAGACGAAGGCATTTTGCAACAAACAGGGGTAAGTCCAAACAGAATGGTGCGTCGAACACTAGACTTATTACAACTTGCTGCTGTCAGCGGTACGCCCAGAGAAGAGATTCCCAGCATTCTGGAACAGGGATTTGCTGGTGACGGCGGCTCGAACAACCTGTGGACTAGCATGGGAGAGTTGCTGGAAAGGTGGCGGGAATGGTGCTTGAGGCGGGGGCTCCTGACCTACGGGATTGTTTGCGAACTCTACTGGCGCTATTTGTTGCAGGATGACACTTACCAGCAGCATTTGGCCTCTAGATACCAAGCTGCGATCGCAGACGATGTTGACGATTATCCCGCGATCGCCGGCCATTTGTTCGATCGAATGCTCGACTTCGGTGCGGCGGGGGCGTTCTCCTACAATCGGGATGGAGGAGTGCGTTTGGGCTTGGGGGCTGACACGGAATACCTAGCGCGACTCGAAAACCGCTGTCAAAGGGTGGAAAATTTGGACGCCAAAGCCGGTTTAGCGCCAGAGATTGGGGATTTAGCGGTAAGTTTAGCCGTTAATTCTGAGGGTTTTTATCCTTTAGGCTTGAGTTTGCCAGGTAAAGTTCGATCGCTCGAAACAACGAACCGGGCTCAATTGCTGCGAGAAACCGCCGAAATTATCGTGGATGCGGTGAAGTCAAAAGCCGTGGAGCCCCAGGAAATCGCTGTAATTGCTCCCGGGATGGATGCGATCGCGCGTTACAGTTTAACGGAAATTCTCGCCCAGCGTCGGATCGCGGCTACCTCGCTCAACGATCAGCGTCCCCTATCGAGTACCCCAGAGATTCGAGCTTTGCTGACTTTGTTAGCGTTAGTTTATCCGGGACTGGGCCGATTAGTCGATCGAGACGGCGTAGCCGAGATGCTGGTAGTGTTGGGTAGCCAGAAACACCGTTCATTGGAAACAGAAGATTCCCACCCCACGTTCAATCTAAAACCTCAAATCCCCAATCAAAAATCGATCGACCAAGTGAGAGCAGGTTTAATCGCCGATCACTGTTTTTGCCCAGATATCGATCGACCTCAATTGCTGGCAATTACAGCCTTTCCCCGGTGGGACAGACTGGGACACCGAGCCGCCGCGGTCTACGAGCAGATTGTGGAGTGGATCGAACAACAGCGGTCGCAACAGCAGGAGCGGCTGTTGCCGAGTCCAATTGCCCTGCTCGATCGAGCGATCCAGAAATTTCTCATCAACGACAGATACCTCCCTTACGATCGGCTATCGGCCCTGCGCGAGTTAATGGAAACCGCCGGTCACTACTGGGAAATACAGGGGCGCCTGCAGCGCGTAGAACCAACAAACGGCGGTGAGTCAGAAACGATCGCCCAGTTCATCCAGTTGTTGCGCCAAGGAACCGTCACCGCCAACCCCTTTCCAGTCCGTTCAGAAGGTCCAGAAGCCCAAGCCGTCACCCTCGCCAACATCTTCCAGTACCGCAGCAGCCGCCGCGCCCACAAATGGCACTTTTGGCTGGATGCCGGCTCGCCCCTGTGGCTTAGTGGCGGTGCGGCGACATTGTTTGGTGCTCCCTTATTTTTGCGATCGCAACAGGGGCATCCCTGGCAAACCGAAGAGGAAGCGGCTGCCGACCAACAGCGGCTGCGGCGAATTCTGCTAGATTTGTTAAGTCGCTGTTCCCTGCTTTACCTTTGCCACAGCGAACTAGCCGTCAACGGACAAGAGCAAACCGGGCCGCTTCTGCCCCTCATTCACAGCTCTGTTTCTTGTCAGCAGTCAGGTTAAGGCATTCGCCTCTTATGTATTTGGCCTTCCGGCCGGAGGAAAGAAAAAAATATCAATGCAAAGATTTTTCTTTTTCCCCTTCTGGATAAATACCCCGGGCTGACTCGAAGCCCGACTTCTACCTTCGAGCGAAATGAGGCGATATAAAGGATACCCAAAATAGGCATCAAAACGTGCAACCATTAATATTTTGAGATCGAAAGATGCCCCGCTAAAAAAATATCTCTAGTCGTTGCTGTTTTGATTTAGTATGCTAGAAATGATCGGGATTATTAATCAATTTTAAGCCAGATTTGTGGCAACAAACTGATACTAATCAGTTCTTAAAGTGAATCGGTATCGTCGTTTAAAGGAGCCAAAATAATGCCAAGTGCAGTGCCAGCAGTAAGTATACCAACACCAACTCCAACACCAACTCCAACACCAACACCGACACCGACTCCGACTCCAACGCCGACTCCAACACCAACACCAACACCGACGCCGACGCGAACTCCCACTCCCTCCGGGGACGACACATTTGGCGGCATAGACGACACATTGGGCGGAGGCACCTCGCCCGGAATCATCGGGGGCGTAGTCCGCGGCGGAGAAACCAACGACTCCTTAGTTGGCAGTCCCGGACCCGACGTGATTTCCGGGCTGCAAGGCAATGACAACCTGCAAGGAGCCGGCGGCGATGATTTAGTATTTGGCAACGACGAGGACGACCGGCTGTTAGGCAATGAGGGCAACGACGTTCTAGACGGCGGTTCAGGACTCGATACCCTGTACGGAGGCAAAGGCAACGACTGCGTGGACGGGGGAAATAACCCGGACCTGCTGTACGGCAATGACGCCAACGACACGGTAATCGGAGGCGAAGGCAAAGACACGGGTTACGGCGGAAAAGGCAGCGACAGCTTGCGCGGGGGCGCTGGCGACGATAGCTTTTTGGGCGATCGAGGCGACGACATCCTGTGGGGCGACCAAGGTAACGACTCGCTCTTCGGTGGCGCCGGCGAAGACTTGCTATTTGGCAACGAAGGAGGCGACTGGGTATACGGAAACGCCGGCGGGGACACAATTTTTGCCGGCGACGGCGACGACATCGTATTCGCCGGCGAGGGGGACGACATCGTGGACGGCGGTGCTGGCAACGACGTTCTTTGGGGCGAAGCAGGCAAAGACGCAATTTCAGGAGGCGAAGGCAGAGATGTCTTCGTCATGGGTGCATTCAGTGCCCCCAGCGGCAGCAGCAACAACGGCACTAACCCGACATTTGTCACTACAGGTGGCCCCGACATCGGCGATGCCGACATTTTCACAGACTTTCGCGTTGGCGAAGATTCGATCGGGTTGAGTGGCGACCTCAAGTTTGAAGATTTGGTAATCTTCCAAAGCACCGACACCAAAGCCGGCAGCACGATTATTCGCAACGGCGTCAGCGGCGACTTTTTAGCAGTATTGCCGGGAGTCGATAGCAGAACCCTAGGGCGAAGCTCATTTGTAATTGCCCCCACAGTTCCCGGCAGCGCCACCCCCCTCCCCCTGCCGACGCCGAGTCCGAGCCCGACACCGACGCCGACACCGACGGCGAGTCCGACGCCGACACCGACAGACACTCCGACGCCGACACCGACACCGACAACAAGTCCGACGCCGACACCAAGTCCGGCGCCGATGTTCCCGACGCCGACAAACAGTCCGACACCGACACCGACAACAAGTCCGACGCCGACACCAAGTCCGACGCCCTTCCCCAACCAGGCTCCAAGAGCAGTTAACGACAACTTCACCACGGTTTCGGGCCAAGAACTCAGTCTCAACGTTCTGTTCAACGACACAGACCCGGACAAGAACCCTCTGACTGTCACCACTTTTACTCCCACAGCCCAGGGAACCCTGATTCCCGTGGGCGGCGGCGTATTCAAATACACCCCGAATCCGGGCTTCTCGGGTACTGACAGCTTCAGCTACTCGATCTCCGACCCCGGCGGCGGCACAAGTCAGGCGGTAGTAACCATCAGCGTCAGCAGCCCGCCGCAGTTAGTAATTAACGACGGTGTGGTGGTTGCCAAAAGCGATCCTACCCAGACAATCACCGCGGCCGATTTGTTAGTCACAGATCCCGACAACCCCCCGTCGGAAATCGTTTACACGATTACCAAAGCCCCCGACGCTACCAGAGGTTTTGTCCAAAGGGGCAGCACCTTTCTCAACGTCGGCAGCAAATTCACCCAAGACGATATCAACAACAACATCGTCAAATACAACTTGCTGGCAGGAGGCGGCAGCGACAGTTTCACGTTTACAGCCTCCGACGGGTCTGCAACTATCGGGCCGGCATCCTTTAGCATCACGGTGGTAGATAATATTGTCGATCGCACCGCACTCCCGGCGAGCACATTTACAGGCAGCAACCTCAGCGACTTCATCATCGGCGGGGCAGGCAACGATACCCTCTCAGGGGCCGACGGCAACGACATCATCGACGGCAGGGGCGGTAACGACCTCGAATTCGGTGACGCAGGCAACGACTCGGTGCTGGGTTCTGAAGGCAACGACACCCTCGACGGCGGACTGGGCAACGACACCCTCGACGGCGAAGACGGCATAGACTCGCTGATCGGCGGACTGGGCAACGACCTGATGTTCGGCGGCAACGACAATGACGTCATCTTGGCCGGTGACAACAACGATACGGTTGACGGCGGAACAGGCAATGACTCGATATTGGGAGAATCCGGTGACGACTCGATACTTGGAGGAACCGGGCTCGACACCTTACTTGGTGGCATTGGCGACGACTCGCTCGATGGCGGTGCAGGCGAGGACCTCCTCGACGGCGGACTGGGCAGAGACTTGCTCGACGGCGGTATCAATAACGATTTCCTCTCCGGCGGCGACAACGATGACACGGGTTTGGGTGGACAAGGCAACGACACGGCACTAGGAGGGGCGGGCAACGACTACCTGTTGGGCGAGGCCGGCAGCGACTCCTTGTTGGGCGAAGCGGGCGACGACACTCTCGACGGCGGTGCCGGCAGCGACTGTCTCAGCGGCGCCTTCGGCAATGACTTGGTGTTGGGCGGCGATGACAACGACTCGCTTTCGGGCGGTGCGGGCAATGACATTTTGGGTGGCGGGCTCGGTTCTGACTTGCTCACGGGCGATGCAGGCGATGATTTCTTCTACTACGAAACTCCCAGCGAAGGCGTGGACGTGATTGCTGACTTTAACGCTACGGGCAGTGAGACCGATAGATTCTTGTTCAGGTCGTCAAATTTCGCGGGTTTAACCAACTCAGGAACTACTCTCGATTTCACCAGTTTTATCGTCAGGAATATCGGGTCTGGCGGCGACGACATCAGCAAGCAAGAAGTCATTTTGTTTGAATCTAAATTTGACAACGCTCAAGCAGTAAATGCAGTGTTGAAGAATCAAAACGGTTCGAGCAAAACGGGAGCTTTCTTCGTGTACCTGAACAATACTTTTAACAAGTACGTTCTCGGCTTCGACCCGAATGTGGCAGATGACAGTCTCCCAGCTTTCGATTTGGCAGTGTTGAATTCTATTCCTACAGTGCCCGGAGCGCTCAGCACCGTCATTACTGCATCTGACTTTAAGTTTATTTAGTAGTTTTTGAGTAGCGTCGCAAGGAGACCCAACAATGCCCAGTGCAGTACCAGCAGTTTTTCCCCAACCGACGCCGACGCCGACGCCGACGCCGACGGGGACTTCGACAACGATGACGCCGACGCCGACGGGGACTTCGACAACGATGACGCCGACGCCGACGGGGACTTCGACAACGATGACGCCGACGC
>NZ_JAUBVJ010000154.1:8230-9391 GCF_036702785.1 Microcoleus sp. AR_TQ3_B6
CGACGGGGACTTCGACAACGATGACGGGGACGGGGATTTCGATCACGCCGGTGCCGCGGCCACCTGTGGTTCCCACGCCTCCCCCACAGCCACTTTTTGTCGATGGCTTAGTTCTCGGAGATGATGGGAATAACTATTTAATCGGCAGCTTGTTCAATGACACGATTTCCGGAGGTGGCGGCGACGACACGCTTCTGAGTCGTGACGGGGACGATATAGTCAAGGGCGATGACGGTAATGATTCTCTCAACGGTGGCGCTGGTAAAGATATCGTTGAGGGCGGGCGCGGCAATGACACGGCGCGGGGCGGCAAAGGCGATGACTTGGTTTCTGGCAACGAAGGCGATGACGCAGCTTTTGGCGACCAGGGCAATGATATTGTCTTGGGTTCTGAAGGCAACGACTCGCTGTACGGCGGTAAAGGCAATGACTGTCTGCGCGGAGGTGGCGAGGACGACCTGATTTTTGGCGACAAGGGCAGTGACACTGTTTTTGGCGACACTGGTAACGACTGCCTGATCGGCGCTGCCGGCAATGATATTTTGTTGGGTTCCGAGGGCGGGGATGTCATCGCCGGCGGTGTTGGTAACGATACTGGTGACGGTGGCGAGGGTGATGACCTGATCTTTGGGGGTGACGGCAATGATTCTTTGTCTGGGGGGTCTGGGGATGATATTCTTTCGGGCGATCGCGGGTCTGATACTCTGACAGGAGGGGAGGGCTCGGATATCTTTATTCTCGGTAGGGTGGGCACCTCGACTGCTGCCAACGCGTTTCTCACTACTGGCGGCCGCGAAATCGGCGATGCCGATCTAATTACAGATTTTAATGCGGGAGATTTGATCGGTCTGGCTGGAGGTCTGAACTTTACAGACTTAGAAATTTTCCAGGGCCAAGGCTCGAATTCTAGCAACACGATTATTAGGGACAGGCGAACAGGGGAATTTTTGGCGGTGTTGATTGATGTTCGATCGAACTCGCTAGATGAATCTCGGTTCACTACAGCTCAAATACCGCGCGTCAACGACAATCCTTTCACCATTGAGGGGACAAGTCCTTCTCCAACTCCGCCTGCTGGGACAACTCCTTCTCCAACTCCGCCTGCTGGGACAAGACCTTCTCCAACTCCGCCTGCTGGGACAACTCCTTCTCCAACTCCGC
>NZ_JAUBVJ010000155.1:0-9069 GCF_036702785.1 Microcoleus sp. AR_TQ3_B6
TTGATACAATCGAGAAAAATCGAAGAGAATTAAAGCCGTCCTAGAAGGACGGGGCTTCAGACCCAGTTCTTTGGTGACATCTTTTCTAAATTTTCCCCCTGCCCATAAGTGAACTGCAGCGGCGGATTGTTGCGGGCAACTTCCAGGCGAGTAAAGCACCACTGCCAGAGCGACTTCCTGCAGAGCGCGCTGCCCGACTGTTTGCCCTTCTTTTTTTGGCCGCTATCCTCCCGCACAACACCCATCCCGACGGCTCGCATGAAGCGGCGCTCTGAAAGTTTGAGCTTCGATTCCTCTCCGGTTTGGCGATTCTTGCGGATTTTGATTTCAGGTCGCCCATCCTTGAGAAAATCTTCGATCGGGTAAATAGCTCCTAGCAAGTAACCCTGGAGTTGGTACCCAAAGCCGAACTTTGTAAAAATCTGCCGATATTCCTCGAACTGCGGATGGTCAATTAGTTGCACCAACTGCTTTTTGAGTTTGTAGATTTCCTCTTCAATTTCGCAGTATTGTTGTGCAGCCCAGCGAGTTTGGGGTTCGATGCCAGATCCGATCGTTTTCTCTAGGATGCGATCGTACTTTTCCGATTTTCGCCTCCCCGCAAGCCAGCCCCATAGCAGCGGCGGTAAATCGTCTTGCAGTTTTGCCGATTTCACTAAAGCAATTTCTGGGCATTGCCACGCCAACTCCTGCCTCATTCTGTTGGTTATTGGGTTTTGGACTCGGTTAAGGTGCTCAAGTCGCAGGCAGATGCTCTTGATTTGATTAACCAGAGGGTCGCGGATTTTGAGGTAGCTGGTTTCGGGTTTGTCGAAGTACCAGCAGGCGATCGCAAAAGCATCAATGTCGTCAGTCTTTGCCCCGCTCTTACCTTCTTTTCCCATCAGTTCTGCCCTGTAGTTAGGCAGTTTGCTGTTAGAAATCATTCTGACCTCGCAGCCCCAGTCGCCAAGCTTGTTCATCCACAATCGCGCGTAGTTCATCCCGGTTGGTTCGCAGATGGCTACAACTCGATCGGCTTGAAAGCTTTCGATTTTTGTCTTAAGTCGGTTCAAATTTTCAATGTTCGAGTGAAACACTTCGATATCGGCGTCGAAATAGTCATCACGGGGGTTGCTGGGTTTTTCCAGCATAAAGCACGCGGCAATTGACGACCGACTAACGTCGATGCCTACGATTAAATATTTCATCTATTTTAGGGAGATAAAGAATTGGAAGGACAAAAGAGCCTACGAATCTCCCAAAAGCAAATTAATGCTTACTTCACTGATTAAGGCTCGTTTATTTTGTCCGGTTTGATGCGGGCTGGCGCTTACGAAAAAGGTAATAGCAACTAAGCTAATTTCATCTTTAAAGCGCCACTTGTCTTGCGACTCATCCCGCGACTCCCCATTATTAAGGGAGAGTTTCGGCCGCTGAGTCAATGCGGCCTTCGTCAGGCGGTTAAGATTGGGAATCATGAAAATCGATAATTTTTCTTAGGAACAAGTCAACGTTTGCTTCCGTTAAACCAGGCCCGAGGTGTTTTTCAACATATTTCAAGTTTGCCTTCATGAGAAGTTCGGATGATTCGCCTCGCTCTACGGCTAATTGAGTCAAATACTCTACAGAGAGGTATATGGCAGCGATATAAAACTTTTGGTCTTTTAGGAGGTCTAAAAGGCTTGCTATTCTACCCATACTTAATATTGATTAGAGGGGAAAATTGGCGGTCAAGCGTATACTTGACCGCTTTTTATTTTTAAACTCAACTGTTTCAAGTTGGCTGCTTCATTTTTTCAACAACAAAGCCGTCTTTTATTCTGCTTCGAACTGAGGATAGTTGAGTTATCATCGCCTCAACCTCTGCCACGGTTGGTGCTGGATGCTGCAGTCGAGAAAGCAGAGCTATCTCTTTGCCTAGTTCCTCGGGTTTTCTGCGAGTGAGGTTTGACAACAAGTTAAGAAGAACTGAATTTGTGAACGAGACAGAATAAACAAGCTCTTTATCTTCTAATGGCAAATCTTTCAGTGTCACAGATGGTGGTTGCTGAGTGTCATTAGCAACAATGCGAATTGATTGCAAATTGAGTTGGCAAGTGTCCAGACAGTTGTCTAGCACTTCTGCTAGTTGCTCCAGTTCGCGATAATTACCTTGACTTTTTAAAATCAAGTCGGCGAGTTGAACGTCTAGAGCGACAATCTCGGCTTGAATTTCAGGTCGAACGGACGGCAGATCGGAGTGCCGATAGGTGTAAGTATTGCGCATGGTTCTTAATTAGGGATAGGGAGTTACGATGAGTCGGACTCGCAGTCCGATCTAACAGTGGGGCTGGGGCGGCTGATAGCTTTTTGATGGCATCGTGATAGCTTTTTGATAGCAAATCCTCGCCTAGCGGGCTTAGCTTTTTTGACGAAAGCTTCTGCCCGATCGCAAATCGCCTCTTTCTCAGGAGTCAGCTCCGTCCCCTCTATATCGTGAGGCGGTTCATCGTCGGGCGGTTCGCCGCCGTTAATGAGCATTTCGAGATATTTAGAAACGGCCATCCCCGCTTCTACTGCTTTCTTTTGGAGCAACAGGTAAGCTTTGCCGCCAATGCGAACTTGCTTGGCTCTGCCCTCTGGGTCTTCGTCAAGAGTTTCGGCAATTTTCATAGCCGTAATTGATTCCGGTCGGTGCTCGTCAATGACAGTTTGCCATTTGTCTTGTAGTAAGCTTTCGCCGTACTCATCCACTTTTGCAAACTTAAGGAGCGGCAGCGCTTGGGCGACCGATGTGGGCAGGATTCTGAATTTGGCTTTGATGAGTTGCAAACAGATTTGAGCCGCTTGAATTATGCGCTTGCAGTAAAAGGGCGATCGCCCTAAAGCCTGTTTGCAGTATTCGGCAAAGCCTCTGTATTGCCGTTTATATAAGCGGTACCGACACACCGCCTCAAGCATGATGCCTTGACGCACGTAGTCGAGGAACGAGCGCTTAATGCGCTGAGTCAGAAGTGAAATATCATTATGCGGAACCTCGCTCAATACTTCTGACTCAAAGTCTAAAAGCGGTTGAAATTCGCTCTCTGGCGGTTCCCAGAAACTATCGTTAAAATCAGCGGTTATTTCCATGGTTAAAATTCATCTTCGTCGGTGGAGTCCCGATTCAACAAGTCAAAAGGGATAGGGTCTACCACCTCCGCATTAACGCTGGAAGAAGTGCTTACTTCTATGGGCTTATCAGCAATAGTCAAGGAAAAAGCATCAGGGTTGATGCCTAGACGTTCGAGGAAGTTTTGCAGCCGCTGAAATTGTCTTCTGGCAACTTCTATGCTTCTGTTGATTCGCAAAAGAGTCTTTTCCTTGTTATCGATTTCTTTCTGCAATCTGTCATGGTTAAGTAAAAGAGTATTCTCTGCCTGCTGCTTCTGTAGGAGTTCGTCAATCTGAGTTCTCAAAAAAGTATAACCTTCGGAAAGGCTCTCGAAATCGCCCGCTATTTGAATGTCAGCCTTGGGCTCTAAATATTGAAACTCATTTTTTTTGAAGACTGGGGCGGTAATCTTAATGTTAATCATTGCGGTAGTTAGTGGGTAATTAGTAGAAAGGAAGCGATCGCCCGCCTTGAAAAAAGACGATCGCGGTGTTTGATTCTGGGAAGAAAAATTGTCTAAACTTTCACGCAAGTAGTGTCTTTTAGGACATCGCATCACCTCCCGGTGGCGATCGGGCTGGCTGATTGCTGATGCCAGCGGCGACGCGGTGAAATAGCTTCGAGATAGTTTCAGGATGCCTGCTGACTTGGGCTGACTTGTGGTTGACTTGTGCCCAACTCACTGCTTGCGGGGGAAATTTGGGGGGCTTCGGCTTAGGCAATCGGGCGAAAATCCCTGTGTCGGGCGGTTCGTCGCTTCCGTTGAACCGATCGCCCAAACTGCCAAAAGTCGGAATAAAAAAGTCCGAAGTGATGGAACTTTTGTGAGCCGGTGACGGTTCGAGCAAAACGGCCGGCTCATACCAGTCATCCGGGCAATGCGCCCAGAGGCAAAACGAATCAAGCGATACTTGCAGCGGCAACTCGTTCTGCACGGAGCTTGGCAAAAGATCGGAGCAATAATCGAAGCTGCTTGTTGGATGTTCCCAGTCCCAGCGTGCGATCGCCTCGCGGAACGCATCGAGGGATTCAAAATCGTCCGGGTCTGGCGGCTCGTCATCTGTTACCGGTTCTAGCAAGTTGAGTTGGCCGCTGTCTTCTGCCTTGTAGTGAATCTCGCCAAAGTATGGCGGATAAGTGGCGAGAAACCTATCAGAAAGAGCGATGCCAGTCAAGATCGGAGTCTGATCGACTTCGACACCGGGGGAAGTTTTGGCCGCTTGTACGATCGCACTTTTACTCACTTTTGGCTCAGTTTTGACACCGGGGGCAGTTTCGGCCGCTTTCACTGGCGGCTCGCAAGGGGAGACTTCGTGAGGATGTAAGAATTGTTGCCTGACCCAAATAACTAAAGCTGGATTCAAATTAGGGTTAACAAAGCGCAAATAATCGTCTTGGACTTTATCAATGCAAACAACTTCTCCACGGCAAATGTTAGTGGCTAGGCGAGGCTTAATCCGCACCTTAACCCAATCACCAACCTTGTATCCCGTGTCAGCGGGAGTAAAGGGATACAAGATGGATTCAGCAAAGTAGCCGCACTTCTTGCAAGAAGTTTCCCAGTAGATACTCTGTTTTACTCGCAATCGACCAATGCCACAACTGGGGCAATCAAGGTAGGAATTAGCTTTTTTTGAAGAAGAGACTTTCGCAGTAGAAGTTTCGGCCGCTTGCGCGATCGGATTCTGGTCGGGCTTGACACCGGGGGAATTTTCGGTTCCCAGTCCGATCGCACTTTGCCTCATTCTTGCCTCAGTGCAGTGAACACAATTAAGAATGCAACCCGAGGCGTCTTCGATAAACTTGTCCCCAAAGCAGACAACGCAATTGGGCAAAATATCCTCGGCGTAATCAACTTTGACACCGGGGGAAGTTTTGGCTGCCTGATTGACTAATTTAGTTGACTGACCGAGTAGAGCTTGCCTTTTACCTCTTTGACTATCCCGTGCTGTTTCCAAAACTCGATCGCCCGTCTCGTGTTCTGAGGCGCTGCCCCCAGCACAGATGCTACCTGCATATAGTTCGGCGGCAGGGTCTTCTGGGCGATGTGTCTCAACACACAAACCTGTAAATCCGTAAGTGTTTCTTGTCTGTCCATTGACTCCCCCGGTGTTAAAGAAATGCTCCTGTGCGATCGGCTTCTGATCGACTTCGACACCGGGGGAAGTTTTGGCCGCCGGTCCGATCGGCTTAGCAGCCAGCTTGCAAAAAGTCCCACCAGACTTGGGTGGCAGTACCGACTCCTTAGCTAAACTTCTAATTGCACCGGGGTAAGTTTTGAGTCTGTTGTTATCGCAGTGCAAGCAGCGGATCACGAACCTATTCAGGAGATCTCGATCTACAAACAGCCCATGCTGAGCGCCACAGAACGGGCAATCACAAGCTCCTGGGGAAGCTTCGAGAAGCGGTTCTTGAAGTTGACTTTCAATGTAATCAACATCGACACCGGGGGAATATGGGCCCGCCTGTGCGCTCGACTCCTCGACTGGATCGACTTCGACAGCGGGGGAATTTTTGGCCTCTTGTGCGATCGGCTCAGAAACTGGATGGACTTCGGCACCAGAAAAAGTTTCGATATCGACATCATTGAGATGACTGTAATCGGAGTCGTAGCAGTAACCATTGATCTGCTCTTCCTCGTCCTCGGGATAGAGATCGCCCCAGTAACCCTCCCACTCATCATCGTCCTCGTCGCCGCAGCAATCGGAGCCGATGGGTTCACTAGCCACGACAACACAGCGGGGAGTTGCCGGGACCGATACGATCGCCTCAGAAACTGGATTAACTTCGACACCGGGGGAAGTTTTGGCCGCCGGTCCGATCGAGTCCTAGACTGGATCGACTTCGACACCGGGGGAAGTTTTGGCCGCTTCTGTGACTGGCTCCTGAAAGCGATCGACTTCAAAGGGTCGCACGTCCTCGAAAGGATGGCGGACGCAATATCCTACGTAATCACAATGAGTGCAGCGAGTTTCCCAGAGACTTTCTCCGTCAAGTCCTGGACACACGGGGTACAAGCTGCCAACAGTTTGACAACAAGGGCAATCGAGGTAATCAACATTGCGGACTTTGACTGGATCGACTTCGACACCGGGGGAAGTTTTGGTTGCCTGAGCGTAAAGGCTGCTAGAGACTGGAAGCGGAGACCCACTAAAGTCATAGTCGCACTCGGAAACCTCCCAAATAGTGCAATATTCGGCTCCCTCTTTCATTCCTTCAAGCCGAAGTGTTTTACTAACCGGGAGAAATTTTTCAATCCGCTTGTTGTCTCCCCGGTAAATGCACCATTTTGCATTCGCCAGCCAAGCACAATATTCTTTTTCCCATGAAGTCCAGGTCTCATTAATAATGTCCTGGACGGGTTCGACTTCGACACCGGGGGAAGTTTTGGCCGCTTGTGCGATCGGCTCTTCGGCCGGTTTGGGGTAAACGATGCGGCCAAACTTGGATTCCAGCGGTGCCTCCTGGTTTGTTGCAGTCCGCCATTCCTTGAGAGCCTCATCGTACTCTTCGCGAAATTCATAATCTTCTCGATTTGGTGGCTCGGTGTCTACCCA
This sequence comes from Microcoleus sp. AR_TQ3_B6, assembly GCF_036702785.1. Classification (NCBI taxonomy): domain Bacteria; kingdom Bacillati; phylum Cyanobacteriota; class Cyanophyceae; order Oscillatoriales; family Microcoleaceae; genus Microcoleus; species Microcoleus sp. AR_TQ3_B6. The sequence goes on from NZ_JAUBVJ010000155.1 coordinate 6,673, forward strand.
TTCCTGGGATTGCTGGTTCTCTGCAGGGAAAATTTCAACCGTTTCTATCATCGGCTCCTGGACTTCCTCCGCGGGGGAAACTTCCAGCACTTGCTGCTCCTGGGCTTGAACTTCCTCCGCGGGGGAAACTTCCAGCACTTGCTGCTCCTGGGCTTGAACTTCCTCCGCGGGGGAAACTTCCAGCACTTGCTGCTCCTGGGCTTGAACTTCCTCCGCGGGGGAAACTTCCAGCACTTGCTTCTCCTGGGCTTGAACTTCCTCCGCGGGGGAAACTTCTAGCACTTGCAGCAGTGGGGAATTGACGCCAACAATGGCATCAATCCAAGTTTGGCGGTAACGCCGATCGCCCTCTGGGAGCACATTAAGCTCATCTCCGATTTGTTTGAGCTCGGCGAAGTTCTTTCGTTCCAGTTCTTCGAGCGTGTACATCATATTTCTCTAGAGAGGGTGAGAAGGGAATCCCACCCGTTGGGTATGCAATGCGTTCAACGTGGGAGACTCAACTTAGAGATTTGGCAAAACCAGTATTCACGCGGTTTACCAAAGCGCTTGTTGTATCTACCCACTCACACTTTAGTGTAAGTAGCTTTTGCTGTCAACACTCTTGTGTGAATACTTTAGTGTTATTATGAACCTATCTGACGATCAGGAGCCTGAGACGTTGAAGACTCTTCGGCAAAATTTACAACTTACTCAAGAGGAGTTGAGTCGTAGGCTAGACCTTAGCTTTCGGACGGTTGGCGACTGGGAAACTGGCAAAAAGTTGCCACGGTTCGACAACGCGACGACGTTAAGCCGCGAGTTAGGAGTGTCTCTGAGAACTTTGGCGAAAGCAATGCAGATCAATGTCGTTGGCGTGCCCGGTGACTATGACTTGATTGATCTCAAAAGACTAGCTTCGGAACTAGGGATCGAAAGAGTAGAAGATTTGCCAGAAAATTACGAAATTCTTAGAAGGAGGCGAGGGCAACAAAACTAACAAGCAACCGCACCATCGGTAAACGCCGACAGGCCGTCGGGTGGTGACGGCGGCCTAACAACCAACCATTACAAATAACCAATACCCGATCGACTAATGAACCAAGGCGAACTCATTCAAGAAGTGGCTAATGAAGCCAATCTAAGCAAGACGCAAACCCAAGATGCTGTAAGAGCTTTGCTCAAAACCATCATGCGAGTGGTTGCCGATGGCGACAAAATAACACTGGTCGGCTTCGGTTCCTTTGAGTCAAAGAGGAGAGCGGCGAGGGAAGGACGCAATCCCCAAACTGGTGAGACTATTCAAATTCCCGCCACCAGGGTGCCGACTTTTTCGGCGGGAAAAGCCTTTAGGGAGGCTGTTAACAAATGACAGACCCTCTACAGTCCTACGATGTCGAACTCTTAAAGAGGTACGGCGCAGAACTGCAAGAAATTGAGACCCTGCCTCCAGCGGCGATCGAACTGCCAGCCGACCAGGCACTTGCCTTTGTTACTCTCGTTCAAATCGTCACTGCGGCAAATCCGGCGATAGAACACCACCCATTACTGCCAAGTGCGATCGCTGCTGCCAAGCAAATTCAATCAAGAAGGACGCAATCCCAAGACTGGTCAGACTATTCAAATTCCTGCCGCCAGGGTGCCGACTTTTTCGGCGGGAAAAGCTTTTCGGGAGGCGGTCAACAAGTGATGAGTTATCAGTCATTAGTCATTAGTCATTAGTCATTAGTCAACAGCCCACAGCCAACAGTCAACAGTCAACAATCCCCATTTTTTATTCATGACAACCCCAACGCCCACACCACAAGAAGAAAATTCGCCACAGGCTCCCGCAACCGAAACGCCACGTACTACGGGTTTCTTTAACAGGGTTCAACGACAACTTAATGCCGAGCCGATGCACCCGTCTGAAGAGAAAGAGATTGTTGTAGATATGACACCGACAATTAAGGCAACCGCTCCTGATGAATAATCTTGAGCTAATTAGATTACGGCTAGGCTACTGATGCCGATGGTAATTGCTCTAAAAAGTAGCACTTAGCAGGATCGAGCCTGCCCCTTCCTCAAGAGCAAGAGCGTGGCGCGTTTTTAAACGAGACGAGATTCGCCAAGACACTCGGGAGATAGCCGAGCGTAACGCCAATCGTGAGCGGCGAAAAGGGCAGCCGGGTTTTCCCGGCGCCCCCAACCCCCAAATATCCCAATTTTAAGGACGTTAAACGCATGAATGAAACTCTGGCCTCCTTACTGAGGATGATGGTTGAGATTATGGGCAACCACGCTGAGCGAATCAAAGTTTTAGAAGAAGGCGAATCGGCAGAAGACAGCGATGATGCAAGCCTGATGGAAGAACTGACTTCCCTGCTGGCTCAATTGCAAATTCCCCAGTCTGCGGAGCCTGTCCCCAGCGACCAAATA
>NZ_JAUBVJ010000156.1:0-8985 GCF_036702785.1 Microcoleus sp. AR_TQ3_B6
ACAGTCAACAGTCAACAGTCAACAGTCAACAGTCAACAGTCAACAGTCAACAGTCAACAGTCAACAGTCAACTAACTATTAATTTTCATGCTCAAATCCAGCCAAGTCGATCGCGTAATCGGAGCACTGGTAGAAATATAGTCCACTCCGGTTTCGGCTACACTTCTAATTGTTTCTAAAGTAACATTGCCAGAAGCTTCAATTTTTACCCGATCGCTCTTTTGGCGAATTATTGCCACTGCCTGCCGCATCAAATCAAAGGACATATTATCTAACATGATAATATCGGCTTTGTGCTGCAAAGCTGTTTCTACTTCGGCGAGAGTTTCGGTTTCGACTTCGATCGTCAGCGGATAGGGGATAGAATTGCGAATTAGGGCGATCGCCTCTGCAATTCCCCCAGCCGCGGCAATGTGATTGTCTTTAATCATCACCGCGTCATCTAATCCCATCCGGTGATTGCTAGCACCGCCGACTTGAGTTGCGTATTTTTCCAACAATCTCAATCCCGGCGTCGTCTTGCGCGTATCCACTAATTGCACGGGCAAATCGGCAATTTTGTCAACATATTTCTGAGTTAATGTAGCGATGCCGCTCAAACGCATTGCCAAGTTTAATGCTACTCTTTCTCCGGTTAGCAGCGCATCGAAATTGCCGGAAATCTCGGCGATTACTTCTCCTTTTTCGCACAGTTTCCCTTCTGGTACTTGGGGGATGAAACTGAGGCCGCTGTCTAAAAGTTTAAATGTGCGATCGGCAATTGGCAATCCGGCAATGACTCCAGCTTCTTTGACAATCCATTTAGCAGTACCCTGGATGCTGTTTGCGGGAAATAAAGCCGATGTTGTGCGATCGCCCCTACCGATATCTTCTAGCAGCCAGTTGTGCAATAGGGAGTCTAAAACTATCCAAGGCGGTAATATTGCTGTCATGTTTTTGTCGGTTGTTATATCAAGTTTAGGGCGGGTGGGGCGCAGAAACCGTTTTTTTTACGAAAACACTGGATTTGAGCCTTTAACGCTGGTAAAAAACCCGGTTTCTTTGGTATTTATGCGTAAGTCATAAGCCGGATTTGGGATGATATCTATTAGGAACGATAGTCGATCGGGTAATTTTAGGCAAGTTGCAAAATAAGGATGGTGTGAGTGCGGGGGCGATTCCCTTCGGGATAGCTTCGCTTCACGGGATTTGCGAGGCGGGGGCGATTCTAGTACATTAGGACTTACGCATGAGAGTCCAGAAACCGGGTTTTTTAGCGAATCTGTGGGCGCGATCGCTCTTTTCGTAAAAAAACCCGGTTTCTTTGGTCGGAGTGCGTCCAGGAATCTAAATAATGGGGTATTCTGTTGCTGACTTTGGGTGTGGGTGCTTTAATGGAGTAGATGGGGCGATCGCGAGCAGAAACCATGATACAGCCAGTCATTTTAGAAAAATTAGCAGAACTCCCTGACTCTCTTCAGACAGAAGTCCTTCATTATATTGAGTTTTTGATAGAAAAGCAGGCTAAAAACTCAACCCAAGAAAAGCCGACAAAGCGAGGCCGACTTGGAATTTGGAAAAATAAAATCTGTACCGCTGATGATAGTGATGAACCTCTCGAAGGAAAGTAATTACCGTCGATAATAGTGTAGTATTGTGATGGCGAGCCAAAGCGAATAAATCGCCATGGCTTTGATTGAGTATAGTTGTGGCAGGTATCCTATTGACAACGTTGAGTCTTAGTGATTAGATAGAAGCAATCTCAACTCTCATAAAAAATCAGGCTCTTGAAGCCAGTTCCTATGTCTCATGTATTTGACCGTTTACAAATCAGTGGCTATCGCGCTCTTCAATTAGTAAATCTGTCTCAACTAGGACAGGTAAACATTTTTGTAGGCGATAACAATGCCGGAAAAACTAGCATTCTGGAAGCTATTTCGATTTTATGCAATCCACTCGATCCCTTTCAGTGGCTTGAGGTTTCACAACGCAGATTATATCTCGGTCGATCGCAATTAATCTCACTTCGACCCAACATTGAGGCATTGAAATGGATTTTTTCTCAAAAAATAGGTGCTTCTAATGACGAAATTTACCAAGCTGAAATTCTGATACAAGCAAATGGGACTACACCCATACATGAATTGAAAGCAAAGCTTGGAGAAATTTATGGTAGTGGAGTAGAAAAAAACAATCAAAAAAGCTTTGATAAAGATATATCTTCTCCAGAAGAAGAGGTGTCTTCTCCTGAAATTGACTCAGTTAGAGTCGGTCTAGAATTAGAAATTGCAGTCAACCTAGCTTCAGCACAACTTAATTTATTCCCCCCTGAAGCAGAACGTGAAATATTTCAGTTTTGGGAAAACGAGCGATTTGTCCAGCGCCGACGCAATAAACCCATCGTTAAAAATGCAACTATATTTCCTTCCTATTCTTCATCTGAACCTATTCTAGAGCGGCTATCACGAATCATCAGGCAAGAAGAAGATGGTAAAAATGAAGTATTAGAATTGATTCGCTCCTTTGACAATAATATTCTTGACATTGAAATACTTCCCATGCCAACCGCTCTAGCCACTCTTTACATAAAACATAAAGAGCTTGGCTTGGCTCCTCTATATGTATTTGGCGATGGATTTAAGCGAGCTTTAGTTATTGCTCTCACTTTGTTGACTACAGCTAATGGTGTACTTCTAGTTGATGAAATTGAGACATCTATCCATGTTTCAGCCCTTGGCCGTGTATTTTCTTGGCTGATTGAAACCTGTCGCCGCCGAGAAATACAGCTTTTTGTGACAACTCACAGTCTCGAAGCTATCGATGCAATGCTACAGCCTGAAATTGCTACAGACAATGTTGTAGCTTTTCGACTAAACCATAATGGACAAGCACCCCAGAGGTTTTCTGGTAATTTGTTGCATAGGTTGCGTTCAGAGCGTGGACTGGATGTGAGGTGATTATGGTTAGGTACTGTTACATCGTTGGAGAAGGCCCTCAAGATATTGAATTCTTGATTTGCTTTCTCAAATATTACGGTTTAAAGCGAGTTACTCTTTTATCTAAACTTGACTCATTTTGGGAGCCACTTGTACCTAAAACATTTCCGATAAATGATGATTTGATGAAGCGTGTGCCTGTTCCAGTATTTTTACAAAATGCTGAGCTATCAGTTGCTTTACATAGTGCTATTGGAATTACACGCTTGTCAAATACTATCGAGGAAAGCCTTGCTATAATTCCAGCTTCAGATATTTTTGGTATTGGTATTTTTTTAGATGCTGATGATGTCGAAACACCTCAAGAAAGATTCGATAAACTAATTGCTGAGTTGTCTCCACTAGGTTTGTCCTTACCTCCAACACTGGGCGAAGTCATGAAAGGTTCCCCTAGATGTGGAATTTTTATCGCTCCTAATAACAGTGACCCAGGAACCTTAGAAGATCTTTTGTTGGAATGTGCAAAGTTAAACTATCCAAATCTACTATCTATGTCTACTAACTATGTTTCTGCCATTGATACTAATCAATTAACCAACAATGACTTGAAGGAGTTAAATAAACCAGCAGGCAAAAATAAAGCAGTGATTTCAAGCATCAGTAGCATACTAAGACCGGGCAAGGCTCTGCAAGTTTCTATACAGGATAATCGATGGATAGATGAGAAAACAATGGAATTGGATAGCATCAAGCTTGTCAAAAAATTTCTTGATGAAGTTATTTTACCCTAACCCCCCAAACACTAAAGCTCTTTTCCGTCGTTGCGGGAAAAGAGCTTTAATTTATGATTAACCTGGCACTGAGCTATTTTACCGGGCAGTGACCCGCCGAGTATCTTCGCCATAGCAACGTTTAACAACCGAGTTCGGGATGGATCGGAGTGGTTCCATTACATCATAAGCACGATGGTGTTATGATTCTATGAAAATAAAAACGACTGGAATGGACAATTATTATGACTATTCCTGATATTACGATCGCCCTTATTGCAGCAACTTCCCGAATCATTCTTGCCAAAAGTCAACGACTTCATCGACTTTGTGATGCACAAGCACCAAAATAGAATAGCTGAACCCCAACTCCCAGACGATATTGCCAAAGCTTGAGCAAAATGGTTCGAGGAAGTCGATCGCTTAGAAGTAAGGACTAATGAGCCCGATCGCGAATTTAAGCTACACTAAAAGCTATAGCACTTCATCTAACTCAAGAGCAGGCCGAGACTTGACGGTGGGCAACTAGCGCTGACGGGAAGTTTGCACCAAATTTTATCCGGTGGAATTCTGATAGTTGTGCTAACTTAGAAGGCAAAAAAGATGTTCGGCGTTTGCGAGTAACATTGGAACGGGCGGGGTGACGAGCTACTGCGGGGTTCTGCACGATTTAGGTAGAGCCTTTAGAAAAGCGTAAATTCAAGACGTAAACGCTGTAAGGGAAAACCTATCCTAAACCTAGGAGTTGTCGGTTTTCAAACTCAAAGGCTTAAAATGAGCAAATAGGGTGCACTGGGTCAAGCAAATCTCCTGTACCGCTAGAGAATGTTATATGGGGCACCATAGTTTAGGACAACGGTTATCCAGTCTCAGAGTTGGCCAAAAGATCGGTTTAGGATACACCCTTGCTCTAGGCATTGCTGTGTCTGGAACAATTGCTGGTTTTGGAATTGGCGATCGTTATCAACAACAGACTCAAGAGCGAGAAAAACACGCGCGTAACGAAGTGGAAGTTCTGCATCGTCTGCAATCTCGAGTTCTCCAAGCCCGAACCCACCAACAACAACTCATTCCTTTAGCGCAATACCCAGAAAAATTTGAGGCTGAATATGCTCACCTGCTGAAGCATGAAAGGGAAATTCAAGAAATTTGGGCTGAACTTAAGGCATTTGTAGCAAAGTCTCGAACCCTAAAAGCTGCTGTGCGTCAAGCAACGATTACAGACTTTTTCCAAACCTATGAGGGTATACCACAACTCTACTCACAGGAATTAGAACGCCGAGTTGAACGAATTCGTAGTCTGAATCTTGAGTCACCCACTGATGTTGAGCAAGCCCAAGCGCTGATGTTGGAATTTACCAACAGCCCTTTTGCGCTTGAATTCGATGGCATCTCCGATGATTTAGTGGGTTTAATTGACCGAGCTTACCAAGAACTTGAGGTAGCAACAAGGTCATATCAACAGGCTAGTGAAGTTGCTGAGAAAGTGGTAGTTGCAAGTATCGGATTGTCTGTTGCGATCGCCATTCTTTTGGCATTTTTGACCAGCCGAGCAATTGCCCAACCCATTCAATCTCTTACCAGCGTTGCCAGACGAACTACTGAAGAATCTAATTTTGAGTTACAAGCGACTGTGGAGCAAGATGATGAAATTGGAATGCTTGCCCATGCCTTTAACCAATTAATTCGCGCTGTTCAACAACTGTTACAGCAACAGAAAACAGCCAACGAACAACTCGAAAACTACAGCCAAACCCTTGAATCTAAAGTTAAGGAAAGAACCCAAGTAATCAGCCACAAAAATACGCAGTTGCAACAACTCTTACAGGAACTGCAACGCACTCAGGTTCAGATGGTGCATAGCGAAAAGATGTCTGCTTTGGGGCAAATGGTGGCAGGGGTGGCACACGAAATCAACAATCCAGTCAACTTCATTCACGGCAACTTGACTTATGTGCAGGAATACGCTCACAATTTATTAAATTTTTTGCAACTATACCAGAATTACTATCCCGACCCAGCACCCGAAATCCAAGCTGAGGCGGAAGATATTGATATCGAGTTTATCCAAGCCGATCTACCTAAAGTCCTCGACTCCATGAAACTCGGCACGGATCGCATTCGCCAGATTGTGTTGTCACTCCGCAACTTTTCACGAATGGATGAAGCTGAGTTCAAAGCCGTTGATATTCATGAGGGCATTGATAGTACGTTGTTGATTTTGCAGCATCGCTTGAAAGATAAAGCAGAGCGTCCAGCGATTCAAGTAATTCGTGATTATGGTAATCTACCGCTAATAGAATGCTATCCCGGTCAAATCAATCAGGCGTTTATGAACATCCTGGCAAATGCTATTGATGCCCTGGAAGAAGCCAACCTCAAACGAACCTATCAGGAACTCAAGGAAAATCCCAACCAGATTACCATTCGGACTGGCATGATTGATTCAAAGTGGGTAAAAATTGCAATTTCTGATAACGGAACGGGAATGTGTGAATCTGTTCAGAAACGCCTCTTCGATCCATTCTTCACCACAAAGTCTGTCGGTAAGGGAACGGGCCTGGGGCTGGCGATTAGCTATCAGATTGTCACTGAGAAACATGGCGGTAAGTTAGATTGCTTCTCAATACCTGGTAAGGGCACCGAGTTTGTGATTCAAATCCTTGTGCAGCAGCAAATCCGTCATGCGGTTTAACAAAATGCGCCCCACCGCCGAAAGGTTTTCTGTTAGGCTTTTGAGGTTATCTGCTATGAGGTTTTAGTGGTAATATTCACTTTCTCTTTTCGCCTAACTCCCCAAAAAACTAAAGCCTTTTTCCGTTGTTGCGGGAAAAGAGCTTTAGTTTATTATTAACCTGGCACTGAGCTATTTTACCCTGCAGCCACCCGCCGAGTATCTTCGCCATAGCAACGTTTAACAACCGAGTTCGGGATGGATCGGAGTGGTTCCATTTCTGCTTCATTTGCGATCGGTTTTGGTTGATACCTAACAAGTAAATCTGTATAAGATTTGGCATCAAAAGTACGGAGCATTTTTCCACTCATCCTTACTTACACCATATTCTAGGTTTATTAAGTACAGTAGCAGCTATATTGTGTGGTACGTGTTATGTAGGGTGCGCCACTGTTTTATAGTCCACATGGAAATTGCAGATTGTTGAGGGCAACGCACCTTACTTACAACAAAATTGTGTGTACCGCATATAAATGGAATATGCTGTATCTACTTCAATCTAATCCAAAGCTAGTTGAAGATGTTTCCGATTCCGCAATAATCTTTGGGATTTCCTAGGCTGATTTCTTTGATAAATTTCTTTCCCCTTCCCATTGCTCAAACGAATTTTACCCCAGATTACCTATTTTCCTCTCCTTATAGTGACAGAAGAGCGCTAATCGGCCTATCTTGTATATTCCTAAAAATTGCGGTGTTTGAAAAGTTTAGGCTCCGTTTCTCTCTCGAAAGCGTACTGGCATTCGATCTGAGGGAAAAATTAACAGGTTTTGCTGTAATTCATCGAGAGAAGAACGACCGTTAACTAACTCCCAATCGAAGTGGCGCACCAATAATGCTAACATCATTGTTCCTTCCAGCATTGATAGATGCTCTCCTAAGCAACGATGTGACCCTGAGCCAAAGTGTATCATTGGCAGTGAACTTGTTTCCTTATTCTTGTCTAGCCAACGTTCGGGCAGAAATTCCTCTGGGTTAGCATAAACTTCTGGATCTCTTCCGGCTGCAAGCATTGACCAGGATATTCTTGTCCCACGCGGAATCACTGTACCCTCAATTAGAGTATCCCGTTGAGTCTCCAATGGAGTTGAGCCAGAGCCAACTGAATAAAGGCGCAGTGTTTCTTTGATAATGGCACGAATATAAGCCAATTCTTTGAGGTTTTTTAGGTTAATCCCACTTTGTTTTTGCCAAGCTTGGTCAACGATATCTCGTGCTTGTTGAAATACTCTTTGATTTAAGCTCAATTCGCCAACTGCAAAGGATAAAGTATGGGCTGTGGTGTCAGTACCAGCTATTAATAGTTCAATCGATTCTGATATTAAGGTTTCGCGATCGTATTTTGGTTCTTTAGCCGCGATTTTGACTAACATTGATTCCCTAAACAAACTACTGACTTCTGGGAAATCAGTTGGATTTTGTTCTCTCATCTGTAAAGCTAAGTCTACGCGGGGAGTAAGGAATTCCGTTAAATATCGCCTTGCTGCCCAATAATCCCGTGAATTCTGAGTTGGCAAATATTTCATCCATCTTTTCTCCCCCGTAGCTTGTCGCAGGAAACGATAGCCTAGAATAGATATCGCTTCGTACACCTTGCTAACTTCCAGGGGGGAACCTTCCTGACTGGTACTATTTCTATCTACAGGAATACCTAGTACAAAAGAGGAAATCACCCTCATTGTTAGTTCCACAAACAGAGGATCTACCTCCACCTCTTTTGGGGGGGCAACTTGTTTCAGTGTCTCAATGACTTGTTCGCAAGCTTGGCTAATTATTTCCAGATATTTGGAAATATTGCTCGAACTAAATTCTGGATTCCAAGCCTGCCGTCGCCACTGCCACTCCGTTACAGTTTCTCCGAGCATAATAGAACCGCTGATATCGTTCCATGCTTGACTTACTGGCTTGGATCTAATTAAGCTACCATCTCTCATCCCATTGATAATGGTATTGTCAATTACTTTTGGTTTACTTAAAATCACAGATGGGCTCCTGCCATTCCAGATGACGTACATCGGACCTAACTGCTGGCTCCAATTAAAAATTTGCTGAAAAAATTTCTTCTGTTTTACTGCTACTAATATTTGTGGCAGATTTCCTAACACCCAATATTGGGGAGGCGAAGGGAGTGATTGTAGCGATTTATACGTTTTCTTTCCTTTCCACCATCGCCAACTCAGTATAGACGCTATGCTAGTAAAGCCTAATACTATTACTAAATATGACAAGAAGGAAGAATCATTTAATTGAGAAGTAATGCTTTGAAACATATATTTGCCCAATTCCATAGTTTTTATTACCCATATACTACCTTGAAATGGAAATTAAGTAAGTCAACTTAATTAAATATAAAACGTTCGACTTGGTAATGGCCTGATGTGGCTCTAACATTAACTCCTTTAATGATTGCCTGGGATAATTCTTACTCGTCTTCAAATACGCAACAAGTTCTGGACTTACGCACTTGTCATATTATAAACATCTGTAACTCACCAAAAAACTAAAGCCCTTTTCCGTTGTTGCGGGAAAAGGGCTTTAATTTATTATTAACCTGGCACTGAGCTATTTT
>NZ_JAUBVJ010000157.1:0-8870 GCF_036702785.1 Microcoleus sp. AR_TQ3_B6
CCTTCTTCCTTCTTCCTTCTTCCTTCTTCCTTCTTCCTTCTTCCTTCTTCCTTCTTCCTTCTTCCTTCTTCCTTCGTTAACACCCATGACAACTCCAGAAACGCTTTTCAGCAAAATCATCCGCAAAGAAATTCCCGCAGACATCGTTTATGAGGACGACTTAGCCCTGGCGTTCAGAGATATCAATCCGCAAGCACCGGTCCACATCCTCGTCATTCCCAAACAGCCTATTGCCAAATTAGCCGATGCCGAGTCGGAAGATCATGCTCTCATGGGACACCTGCTGCTGACTGTCAAGCGGGTAGCAGAACAACTCGGACTTAGCAACGGCTATCGCGTCGTCATTAATAGCGGCAGCGACGGCGGCCAGACTGTAGACCACCTCCACCTTCACATTCTCGGCGGACGGCAGATGAAGTGGCCCCCAGGCTAAAGCCTAATTTCTACGCAGAACTTGCAGACTCATCCTCAGAAACCCGGTTGATTTCTATTGCCCAGCGCTTCAGAAACCGGGTTTCTTTTTTCGTCAATAAACCCGGTTGATTGGCTCTTATTGAGAATGCAGCCCGTGAAGCGAAGCTATCCCGTAGGGAATCGCACTAGAAACCGAGTTGTCAGTATTCTCCCGATAAAAATTTACCCTCGCAGCATCCACCGATTATATGTGAATAAATATTAAAAATCATCTCTTCAAGACCTAATTAAGAGATATTTAAATAGAAAGGAGCTCGACCTGAACAAAAAAAAATCCTCTAACTGCTGAACCAAGCGACAGACAATAGATTCAGTTCTTCAGGTCGCTATATTTAACCTGTTTGGTGTGTAATATTACTTTGTAAAAAACTACAAATATTTACGAAAAATTAAGTAATTGTAAAAGTTTGTAAAAAGTTTAAATTGTCAGCAGAAATCCCTTGGCAAACTAGAGTGAAGGGTGTTACTAATATAAGCGTGGGTTCTCCCCACAACGAACCTTGAAAATTCAATTAAGCAATCATAAACCAAATGACAACAACCGTACAGCGTCGCGAAAGCGGCAACGTTTGGGAACGGTTCTGCGAGTGGGTAACTAGCACCGATAACCGCATTTATGTAGGTTGGTTCGGCGTCTTGATGATTCCCACCTTGCTGAGCGCCACCGCGTGCTACATCATCGCCTTCATCGCTGCTCCTCCTGTGGACATCGACGGCATCCGCGAACCAGTTGCAGGTTCCTTAATGTACGGCAACAACATCATTACTGGTGCTGTTGTTCCTTCATCGAATGCGATCGGGCTTCACTTCTACCCCATCTGGGAAGCTGCTTCCTTAGACGAATGGTTGTACAACGGCGGCCCCTACCAATTGGTAGTGTTTCACTTCCTGATTGGCATTTTTTGCTACATGGGTCGTGAATGGGAATTGTCCTACCGTTTAGGTATGCGTCCTTGGATCTGCGTCGCTTACTCTGCACCAGTTGCAGCAGCAACCGCAGTATTCTTGATTTACCCGATCGGACAAGGCAGCTTTTCTGACGGTATGCCCTTGGGTATCAGCGGCACATTCAACTTCATGATCGTGTTCCAAGCCGAGCACAACATCCTGATGCACCCCTTCCACATGTTGGGAGTTGCTGGTGTCTTCGGCGGTGCTCTGTTCTCCGCCATGCACGGAAGCTTGGTAACATCTTCTTTGGTTCGGGAAACAACCGAAACTGAATCTTTGAACTACGGTTACAAATTCGGTCAAGAAGAAGAAACCTACAACATCGTTGCAGCCCACGGCTACTTCGGTCGTTTGATTTTCCAATACGCGAGCTTTAACAACAGCCGTTCTTTGCACTTCTTGTTAGGTGCCTGGCCAGTTGTCGGTATCTGGTTTACCTCTTTGGGTATTTCCACGATGGCGTTTAACTTGAACGGTTTCAACTTCAACCAATCGGTTATCGACTCGCAAGGTCGCGTCATCAACACTTGGGCTGATGTCATCAACCGCGCTAACTTGGGTATGGAAGTAATGCACGAGCGCAACGCTCACAACTTCCCCCTCGATTTGGCCGCCGGTGAAGTCACCCCAGTAGCAATGATTGCTCCTTCCATCAACGGCTAATTTAGCTTTTGATTTAACAAAAAGCGCTCCTAGAAATAGGGGCGCTTTTTGTTTTGGCAAGTAGAATTGGATAGATTTCCTTCTGTTAAACTCGTTAAATCCCATACACGGCGCGTTGCCCAGCTTCCTTCTTCCCGATCGATCTGATATATTAATTAGGAATTATTATTTTTGGCAATCATCAAAGTGGCGATATTTAACAGGCACAAATTTGCAAAACTCGCGCTTCATAAATCCAAAACATTAGCCTGGGCGATCGCATTTTTTAGCGGCATTTTGATGGCATTGACAACCGCACCAGTAAATGCTTGGCTATTGGCTTGGGTAGCCCTAGTTCCCCTCTGGATTTTGGTTGTTAGTTATCAAAGGCCTCTTCAAGAAGTAAAACAACCCAAATTCTTCCTTCTTCCTGCTTCATTCTTCATTCTTCCTTCACTCTGGGGAATTGGCTATCACGGATTAGCTTTATCTTGGATTATGGGAATTCACCCGATGACTTGGTTGGGAGTTCCTTGGTGGCCGAGTTTGGCGATCGCACTTTTTTGCTGGGCATTCATCACCCTCTGGGGAGCCGCCTTAGTCGCCGTTTGGGCGTGGTTATTTGCGATCGCAATTTCCAAAATTAGTGGCACAGGCATCTTGCCTGTGATTCCCCAAAAAATTAGTGGCACAGGCATCTTGCCTGTGATTCCCCAAAAAATTAGTGGCACAGGCATCTTGCCTGTGAGTTCCCAAAAAATTAGTGGCACAGGCATCTTGCCTGTGAGTTCCCAAAAAATTAGTGGCACAGGCATCTTGCCTGTGATTTCCCAAAAAATTAGTAGCACAGTCATCTTGCCTATGATTCGCGTTTTAATTGGCACAGCTTTGTGGTGCGCCTTAGAAAGTAGTTGGAGTACAGGTTCGCTGTGGTGGACATCTCTATCATATACGCAAAGCCCGCACAACTTAGCAATATTGCACCTCGGTCAACTCTCCGGACCCAGCGCAGTAACAGCCGCTATTGTAGCAGTAAATGGCTTAATCGCCGAAGCTTTTATTGAAGGAAGAAGCAAGAAGGAAGAAGCAAGAAGGAAGAATTGGATTGCTTATATTTTGCCTGCTAGTTTGTGTTTAGTTTTGCATATTGCAGGATGGAGCTTATACAACCGCCCTTTAAATCAAGAAGCTGAAACCGCTTTAAAAATTGGCATTATTCAAGGCAATATTCCTAACGAGATTAAGTTTGATTCAGGGGGTTGGAGGCGCGCTTTGGAAGGTTACACCACTGGATACAAACAGTTAGCAGACAGGAAAGTCGATGCTGTGTTAATTCCAGAGACAGCTTTGCCTTTTATCTGGACAAACGAGTATCAACGTTCTACTCTTTCTTTTTACCAAGCTATTCTCGATCGGGGCGTTGTGGCTTGGGTGGGAGGATTCGGGCAGCAAGAGAATAGTATCACTAACAGCTTATTGGCGATCGATCGCACTGGAGAAATTATCGGCCGCTACGATAAACTAAAGCTAGTACCTTTAGGCGAATATATCCCTTTTTACGAAATCTTAGGCGGGATTATTAATCGGCTTTCTCCCTTAGATGCTCATTTAGTATCCGGCAATTCTAAACAATTCTTTGATACGCCCTTTGGCCGCGCCATTGTCGGAATTTGTTACGATTCCGCCTTTGCGGAAATTTTCCGATATCAGGCGGCGAATGGAGGCGAATTTATGATCGCCGCTTCCAACAATGCCCATTACAAACCGCCCATGTTGGCTCAACATCACGCTTTAGATGTGATGCGGGCAATTGAGACAGATAGATGGGCAGTTATCGCAACTAATACGGGTTACTCTGCTTTTGTAAATCCTCGCGGCGAGACGGTTTGGAAGTCGCGAATTAATACCTATGAAGTCCGAGATGCTACCATTTATCGGCGGCAAACTCGGACTTTGTACGTGCGGTGGGGAGATTGGCTGACGCCTTTAT
Organism: Microcoleus sp. AR_TQ3_B6; assembly: GCF_036702785.1. Lineage (NCBI taxonomy): Bacteria > Bacillati > Cyanobacteriota > Cyanophyceae > Oscillatoriales > Microcoleaceae > Microcoleus > Microcoleus sp. AR_TQ3_B6. The sequence goes on from NZ_JAUBVJ010000157.1 coordinate 4,058, forward strand.
TGTTACTATTGGCTGGGTTAATGCGGTTTATTGTTAAAAATTAATCAGCAGGTTATACCATTTTAGATTTTCCATACCGATCGAAAATCTAAAATTTAAAATCTAAAATAGATTGGCTGGGTTAATGCGGTTTATTGTTAAAAATTAACCAGTAGGTTATACCATTTTCTGTTTTCGATACCCATCTCAAATCTCAAATCTAAAATCTAAAATAGATTGGCTGGATTAATGCGGTTTATTGTTAAAAATCAACCAGTAGGTTATACCATTTTAGATTTTCGATACCAATCTAAAATCTCAAATCTAAAATCTAAAATGGATGGAATGAATCTACTTATCTTTCACGCGCCCGTGAATGCTAGGAGATAAAGAAATTAAATCGCCGATATTGCGCTGCATGGTAGCACAAATGCTGTCCAAAGGCAAATCATTCGTATCGTGCTGGAAGGGATTTTCTATTTCAATGCCGATTTCTTCAATGCCGAACAAAGTAAAACTAATTAAAGCTACAACTGGGCCGGTTCCCCAAGCCAAATCATTCACCATTTGAAAGGGCAGTGCCAAACAGTAAAGCAACAATAGTTGTTTCAGGTGAATCGCGTAAGCCAAAGGGATAGGCGTCTTCAAAATCCGCTCGCAGCCGCCTAATACATCAATCATAGAGTTGATCAAGTCCTTCATACCAATTAACTGATAAACATCGAGGCAATTGCGCTCGTACTGCTCGTGCAAGTAATCCTCAATCCAAAAGGCAATTTCTAGCGGCGGATTGTTCATTGATTTGAGCTTTTGGTACTGTGCTGGGGACATTAACGGCTCCAATTCTGGATTTACTGCTTCTTGCCGCAAGTGCAGTTTCATTGCCACTGCAAATGCAGGTAACAGGCGCAGGGCTGACTTTTTGAGTTCGATATCTTCCGGGTCTTTTTCCTCAATTGATACCCAGATTCGGCGCGCCAAATTGCGGACGTTGTTGATTAACATTCCCCAAAATTTTCGACCTTCCCAAAATCTATCGTAGGCTGTATTTGTCCTAAAAACTAACAGTAAGCCCAGGACAATACTCGGTACAATACTCGACAAAGTGGGCAAGGAAACCGGCCACTTAAAAAAGTGCAGTAGGGAAATAAAAACTCCAAAGCCACCGCACAGCAAAACGCGGGGCAAAATTGACGGAATCACAGACATCCGAACCTGTAATGCACTTTTAAACCACGGCGGTCGATCGCCACTCATGCAAGTCTCCTCATTAAATTAGTAGTCTGCGCCCTAGGGCGGGCAGCGCAAATGCCTGCTACACTTAGTTCTTCGGCTCCCGCCAGTCGATTTGAGATTCGAGATTTTAGATTGACTCGACAGATAAATCTGGCGCGTTTGAACTTTGGTCTAAAATTTTTTGGTCTCTACGACTGCTGTCGGGGGCTGGTATCAGTATTTGGGTGCGGTGAGAGCTTCCGAAAAAAGCTTTCCTACAACCAACCTTTGGATTTTACCCAAAAAACTAATCTTTAGGATCGATCTAAAATCTAAAACCTAAAATCTAAAATCTAAAATTGATTGACTGAGCCAATTAATTCGGTAAGATTAATCATGTATCTTTAAACCTCAGCTTCCGTGCAAGAGCTACCGACATCTGTGCCCCCGCATTTTCACCGATTGCCAAACCAACGGTGGCAAATTTATTCGCCTCAACCACAGCAAGCCGAGCAGTTTGCCACTGAAATCGGTTTGTCGCCCTTGCTGGCACAGGTACTGATTAACCGGGGCATCGCTTCTGTTAAAGAAGTGCAAGGGTTTATCGAACCGGAATCTCTGGTTTTGCCCGCGCCAAAGGATGAGTTTCCCGATTTGGCTGCGAGTGTCAAACTGTTGCGGGAGGCGATTTCGGGAGGGCAAAAAATAGCGATTTGCGGCGACTACGATGCTGACGGGATGACGAGCACGGCTTTGTTGCTGCGAGCTCTCAGGGCTCTGGGCGCGAATGTGGATTATGCTATTCCGAGCCGGATGCGAGAAGGTTATGGGATTAACGATCGCATTGTAGAAGAATTTCACTCGGAAGGTGTCGCTCTCATTCTCACGGTTGACAACGGAATTGCAGCCTGCGGCCCGGTTGCCAGAGCGCGAGAACTCGGTGTCAAAGTTATTATTACAGACCACCACGATTTGCCGCCAAAACTGCCGCCGGCCGATGCTATTCTCAACCCAAAATTAATTGCAGAATCTTCGCCTTATCGCGGCTTGGCTGGCGTAGGCGTTGCTTATGTTTTGGCGATTACTTTGGCGATCGATCTGCAGAAAGTGGGGGGGTTGGTGAATCCGCTGCTGGAGTTATTTACTTTAGGAACTATTGCGGATTTAGCGCCTTTGACTGGAGTTAACCGCCGCTGGGTAAAGCGGGGTTTGCGGCTGCTGCCTCACTCGCAATTGGCGGGTGTTCAGGCTTTGATTCAGGTGGCAGGAGTCCAGCCGGAAAGTGCGGAAAGTCCCTCTATTCTTAACTCGCAAAATAAAACTAAGAATTCCTTAAAGCCTGAAGATATTGGTTTTAGGCTCGGACCCAGGATTAATGCTGTGGGGCGGCTGGCTGACCCTCAAATTGTGATAGAGTTGCTGACGACGGACGATCGCGAATTGGCTCTCAAAAACGCGATGCAGTGCGAACAAATCAATCAGCGCAGGCAGGAGTTGTGCCAGGAAATTGAGCAGGAAGCCATCGCTTGGTGCGAGAAAAGTGAGCTCGACTTGCAGCAAGAACGAGTTTTAGTTGTCGTGCAGCCCGGTTGGCACCACGGGGTGATCGGGATTGTAGCTTCTCGGTTGGTGGAACGCTACGGCGTACCCGTTTTTATTGGTACTTTTGAGGATGAGGCTGTAGGGGCGGTGCCCCCGTGCCCGCCCGCTAAAATTGTGCGGGGTTCGGCGAGGGGAATTCCTGAGTTTAATGTATTTGACGGGCTGAATTTTTGCGCGGATTTATTAACTAAATTTGGCGGACACAAAGCGGCTGGGGGTTTTTCTATGCCGGCCCAGAATCTCGAACAATTCCGCAATCAACTGTCTATTTTTGCCAATCAATGTTTGCAGCCGGAACACCTAAAACCCCTGGTTTCAGTAGATGTGCGAGCGGATTTGGCTGAGATTAATCTCGACCTTTACCGACAAATTGATGCTCTGGAACCTTGCGGGATTGAAAATAAGGCTCCTGTATTTTGGACGCCTAATGTTTGCATAACTGAACAGAAAATTGTGGGTAAAGGAGGTCACGTTAAACTAACTGCAACTCACGATGGAAAAGTATCGGCTAGTGTGAAGGCGATTGCTTGGCGTTGGGGGGAATATTTTCCTTTGCCTCGGCGGGTTGATATTGCTTACCGATTGCGGGAAAATAGTTTTAATGGCAAGACATCGGTGGAGTTAGAATTGTTGGGTGTCCGGCTGCCGGCAGGTGCTGCTAGTTCCAGGCCGCGGATGTTTGGAAAAGTTGAGTTTGATTACTGCGATCGCACTTATTCTTGCAGTCTGTCTCCCGCCGGATCGAGCCAGGAATTGAGAATTCGCAACTCTCAAGGGCAAGTTTTGGCTGTGGCACCCGGACAAAACATCGGTTTGTTAGGCAACTCTCGCAAAGATGCTAGAGAAGTCGATGTATCTCTACCTTTTTTTGAGAATTTGATTCAAACTGCTAAACACGCCCTGGGTATTTGATAACTCGGTATTTGATAACAAAGCTCGTGCAAAGCGAGAAAATTGGCGATCGAGCGTTGTGAATTTTGCATAATTTAAAATTCATAACTCCCAACTCTCGATCGCCCGGAGCGTGCTATAATTACAGGTCGCCGCCTCTAGCTGCCAGCAGAAAAATCACGATCGGGCCCGAAAGCACCACTGCTGCGAGTAAAGCTACCTGAACAATGAGTTGGTAGTTTACACCGCCGAGCCCGCTGAAAAGATCGGTTATAAAGTCCATGTGTCCTCCTGACTGTAGTGATTAAGTCTAGATTGTTGAATTAGAAAATCCGCTTCTGATTTTACCGGGCTATCGTCCCAATTTTTTAAGGAACTTTACAAAATTCAACAAAATGTAAACTACGAGCAACCTCCCAGTCACAGGAAGGGACTTGATGCCCCTTGCTTTGAAAGTGCCCTAATCTACAATCTCAAATCGCACCGCCCCTTCAGGATCGCGGGCCTCCGGCGCTGGCAATTGATATACTTGAAGAGCCCCAATCTCCTAAAGTTTGGCATTTTTCACATTATGCTGCGAATCTAAAATCTCAAATCTAAAATCAAACTATGGCTACTTGGCGTTGCGTAAAGCAGTGCGGTGCTTGTTGTTACCTCGACCCAACAGAGCGCCCTGACTTAGACGAGTATTTATCCACAGAAGAATTAGCGCTCTACTTGAGCTTAGTCGGAGAGGACGGTTGGTGTATAAATTTTGACAAAGGGACGCGAGAATGCGGAATTTATGCCGATCGACCGCGCTTTTGTCGGGTAGACTCAGAAGTGTTTCAGGATATGTACGGCATTGAGCCGGCCCAATTGAACGATTTCGCGATCGAGTGCTGCCTGGAACACATTGAAGATCTTTATGGCGATCGATCTTTGGAAATGATCCGCTTTAACTCTGAAGTCGGAATCCTCGCCTTACCGAAAAATTGGGTTTAAAGCCCCGTCCTTCTAGGACGGCTTTCTCTTTAAATACTATAGCTTAAGAAGCGATGCAACGTTTTTTAAGCTATAGTAAATAGAGGAGGTGATGCAAGTGTTTAGTCTGACATACGAATACAAACTCAAACCCACATCAGCG
>NZ_JAUBVJ010000158.1:0-8757 GCF_036702785.1 Microcoleus sp. AR_TQ3_B6
AGGAAGAAGGAAGAAGGAAGAAGGAAGAAGGAAGAAGGAAGAAGGAAGAAGGAAGAAGGAAGAAGGAAGAAGGAAGATTTTTCCCATCCCCCACTTTCCCCTTCTTCCACTCTCCCCTTCTCCCCTTCTCCCCTTCTCCCCTTCTCCCACTCCGACACTGGGACACTCGGACAAGACTTCCTTAATAATTGACAAACCACAGGGCATAATCATCTAATAACTGAGTGTTGGGGGAGATTACATTAACTGATTCTAACTCGGATAAAGGCAACATAAACTTTTGGCGCTCGCCGACGCGCTGTACTTTCACAAATATGCCTTCTTCCTGAACAACAAAATCCTCCAAGCGATTAATGGTGAAGCTATCAGTATAAGAAGGTTGAGTTTTTTTGAGCTTTGCATATTCTTTTTTGCTGCCAGAACCCATTGTATATTCTTCTTCCCATTCAAACTCTTGTATGCCGGTAACGTGGCACGGAAGTTGAATATTTTGCTTGATGTAATCTAGATACTTGACTGAATTTTCAAGGCAGACATCAATATTTTTCGATCCTAAAATTTTCTGAATTTTACTTTCAAATTGCTTGAGATTAAATGGGAGATTTTCCGGGAGATTGGCGAACATTTCAGGATCGAAGCCGAAGCTCAATGCCGGTACTTCCGCCAGCAGGCGCTGGATGTCGTTTAGCGGTTTGGGTCTTCTGCCTGCTACAATGGTTTCATCAAGCTGAACAGGAGGAAGTTCGGATTGTGAAGGAAGGGATTTGCTTTGATCTGGGCGATCGTCCAATTTAGATTTGTTAACTTTAGGCTGGTTAAATTTAGGCATCGCTCGGTCTCGCTGTATCGGTTTATCAATAAAGTATATCTTGGCAGAAGTACATTCGTCTCTAATAGGAGGAAGCTGTAATGCAACTACTGAAATCGCCTAATGAATCAGAAATCTATCAAGGACAATTCGGCGAGTTTACGATTACTCAAAGCGATCGCACGGGAGTGTTGATTTACCGCGCCGGATTGGGGGTGGCGGCGCTGTGTTTTGCGATCGGCGCTACTCTAGTGCTACAACAGGGCGACAACCCAATTGCCATCCAAGCTGTAACGCCTATTTTTGCTTGTTTCTGGATAGCTTTAGGCGTCAGCTTGGCAACTATTCACATTTACATGATTGCGCTGCACCGCACACTACAGGTGTTTTGGGCGATCGGCGGCGCTGCAGCATTGTTTGTCGCCCTACAAAGCAGCGAACCCTTAGCTTTAGCAGTGTACGAACATCCAGCCACGTTGTGGGGAATTGGCTTTACTTTTGCAGCCTTAAATGGCATTTATTTTAAAGAAGCTTTCTGCTTTAACCGCCTAGAAACTAAGTTTTTGACTCCGGGAGTTCCTCTCTTAATTTTAGGACATATTTTCGGCTTTTTGTCAGCCGAAAATGAACAGTTGTTGCTAGCAATTTGGGCGGCTTTATTTATCATCTTTGCTGTGCGAAAGTTTTTTCAACCGATGCCGCAGGATATCGGAGATAAAAGCGTTTTTGAGTATCTGAAACACCGATAGTATAAAACAAGGAAGAAGGAAGTTCGGCAACGGATTCGCAAGGGCGGATGTAACGGATGTAACGGATGTTAGGAAGAAGGAAGCCGAAAGGAGAAAGAAGAGAGAAACAGTTCTTGTAAGGTGCGAAATCCGCACCCGAAAGTTTTCGTAAAGTGCGCAATCCGTACCAGGACATTAGATGTATTGGCGTGATTTCTATAAGAATTTGATTGATATAGCAACCGCGCCCGACGGTGAGGACGTTCTTAATTGCTGACACCTCTTCTTCCTTCTATCGACTTCCTTCTTCCTTCTTCCTTCTTCCTAATATCCGTTACGTCCGTTACATCCTTTACAGAATCCGTTGCCGAGCTTCCTTCTTCCTTCTTCCTTCAACATCTGCTATATGAATTTTGCCAGACTGCGAAAACTCCAAATCAAAATTAGTCTAATTCGCCGCAGAGAAATGTGGGCAATTACCCGGGAAGGTTGGGTAATTGCTATCATGGGATTAATAATTGCAATGCTCTTAATTATCACAAATATCCATCCATTCTTGGCGGTAAATGCGCCGGTTAAAGCAGATACATTGGTTGTCGAAGGGTGGTTACCGGATTATGCAATCAAAAGTGCGATCGCCGAATTCAAAAAAGGCGAATACCGCCAATTAATTACCACAGGACTTCCTTTAAGTAAAGGCTACTATCTCGCTGAATATAAAAATTATGCCGCACTGGCTGCCGCGACTTGTATAGCGCTAGGATTTGATAAAAACAAAGTAGTAGCAGTACCAGCAGCGAGTGTTGTGAAACACCGCACGGCTGCTTCTGCGATCGCACTTCGGGATTGGCTGGCTACTTCTGCCCTAAAAGTTGACTCAATTAATCTTTATTCTTTTGGTCCTCACGCCCGCAGAAGCTGGATTATTTTCAAAGAAGTGCTGAATCCTAACATTAAAGTCGGCATTATAGCTGCGGAACCGGAAGATTACAACCCACAAGAATGGTGGAAATCGAGCGAAGGTTTTCGGACTGTGACCGGAGAAATTATTGCTTATATTTACGCCCGTTTCGTCGATTGGAAAACCTAGTCAGTAATTATCAACCTCTCTCTTAATTCCCTTCGCGTTCTAGCGCTAACGCGCCGAAAGCGGTTCGTTTAAAAAAATCTATATAGCAGTTTTAAATCTGTGTAAATACAGAACACGGCAGTGGCGTTTCCCTAGCTGGGTATCTGTGGAAATACAGGACACGGCAGTGCCGTTTCCCTACTATATTCAACCAAAAATGATAAAATTATTCTCACAGAAATTGAGGGCAACTCGTTGGTAGAAGAACGCGCTTACTGGTTAGCATGGTCGCAAATTAACGGTATCGGGCCGATTTTGTTGCAAAGATTGCACCAACATTTCAATAGTTTGGCAGAAGCTTGGGCGGCAAAACCAGTAGATTTAATGGGAGTCGAAGGGTTGGGCAAGCAAATAATAGAAACAATTTTGCAAGAACGAAGCCAACTCAATCCAGAAGAATTTATCGAAAAACATCTTATAAAAAATCCCTGTTTCTGGACGCCCGCCGATCCAGATTATCCCCGCTTATTATTGGAAATTTCCAATCCGCCGCCGGTGCTGTACTATCGCGGTTTAGTCGATGTAAAAGAGAATCAAGGAATTACGCCGACAGTGGCAATAGTTGGCACTCGCAGCCCTTCGGAATACGGCAGAAAGTGGACTCGCAAAATTAGTACGGCTTTGGCTAAAAGCGGTTTTACCGTTGTTTCCGGATTGGCGGCTGGAATTGATACAGAGGCTCATACAAGCTGTTTGGAGGCGGGAGGCAGGACTTTGGCTGTATTTGGAACAGGGGTCGATATCGTTTATCCTAAGCCAAATGAGAGGTTGCGCGATCGCGTTTTGCAGCAGGGATTGGCAATTAGCGAATATCCGGCGGGGACTCAACCGAATAAAACTAATTTTCCGCGCCGAAATCGCATAATTGCTGGCTTGAGCCGCGCTACAATAGTGATAGAAGCTCCGCAAAAATCGGGCGCGTTAATTACTGCTTATCAAGCTAATGATTTTTGCCGGGATGTGTATGTTTTGACGGCTAGATTGGATGATGAGCGTTCCTTTGGGTGTTTGGAGTTGCTGAGTAAAGGTGCTCATCCGATTCTGCCGAGTAGCGATCGACTCTTAAGCGAAGACAGGTTGTTGGAAATGCTCGGAGCTCTGCCAAAATTGGATAAGGCCCAGCAGTTGTCGCTATTTCCACTAAATCCGACGGTTGAGAAGCAAGGACCGCCGTTGGAGCCGGAATTGGCTAAGGTGTTAAGTGCGATCGCATCTGGGCCGAGTTCTTTTGATACAATTGTCGAAGCAGCGGGATTAGAAGCGGGAACAGTTTCTAGTATACTTTTGCAGTTGGAATTGTTGGGATTAGTTGCGCAGTTACCGGGAATGCGATATCAGCGGTGCTGAGTAGGAATATTAGGTTAAATCCCGTTTTCTCCCCTTCGACGCGGAGTGAAAACAGGATTATTTAACCCTGATTTTTGGTCTGTCCGATGCCCGAGCACTTTATATCCAATCTGTTAGCATCAGAATTCTTCCTATCTCTATTCTCTTTATCTGCGTGAATCTGCGTCAATCCATTGTTATCTGCGGTTAACAAATTCTCTTTTTTAAACCGCAGATACAGGCAGATGAACACAGATTAACGCAGATGAATTATATGATTTTCGGTCTTAAATCAATCCGAAATTTGCAGCGCTGATACTGCTAGCCGAAACTCCGGTGAGAGAGGCTAAAATCTCCCCTGTTTGTGCCAACCGGATTAATGTTGCACCGCTATCTTGAGCTATTGTCAATTGCGAGAAACTCAGTCCGTTACCCAATACTAACAAGTCTTTACCGACTTCAAAATCCGTAATCGTATCAGTACCGGAATTGGTAGAGAGTAAGAACTTATCTGCTCCCATTCCTCCTATCAAAGTATCAATTCCCAAACCGCCATTCAGTAAATCATCTCCCTTACCTCCGTAAAGAATATCATTACCATCATCGCCATTCAAAATGTCAGCACCGCGGCCGGCAAACAAGGCATCATCACCGCTACTTCCGAGCAAAGTATCGCTACCTTTGCCGCCGAAAACCGTGTCATTTCCCAGGCCGCCGTCGAGGGCATCATTGCCCCTCATGCCCATCAAAACATTATTCGCGCTGTCGCCTGTCAGGGTATCGTCGCCATTTGTACCGAGAATTGCCTGAGGGGAATTGCTGCCCAAATCTGCATCGCCGCTGACAACAGGAGTTGCAATCCCAGCGGGCAATACTACAGCTTCAATTCTGCTATCTAAAGCAGTACCAGTATTGTCCGCAACTACCTGGGAAATAGGTTTATTTCCGGTACCAACTTCTTTGAAGTCTTGAGTTGTTGGGCCCAAGGCTACTTGTTGGAGGCGGGCAAGTGATTCAGGAATTGATGTTGCTGTTGGGTTGGAGACAGCGCTATCAATGCGCTGATTGGCTGTTGCCATTACTGTCGCTGCTTGCGATGTAATTTGGCTGACTTGTTGACTGTTGAAACTGGGGTCTATTTGCTGGATTCTAGCGGCTGCTTGCTGAATTATTGGTTCTAAGGCTGGGGCATTACTGAGGTTTAAGACTGTACCGGATTGAATTTGATTGGTAATTGAACTGACAACAGCTTTGACAATATCGTGATTGGCTGCACTGGATGCACCGTCAATCAAAGCGGCAGTTTGAGTGATGAAGTTTTGGACTTTCACCATGGAGGATAAGACTTGGACGCCGCCCGGTTGATTGTTTTTGGTAGCTAAGATTGGATCTAAGCTAGTTAGGTCAATTTCAGCGGGGAGTCCCAGCGCTGCTTTGACTAAAGATTGGGCTGATTCTGGTGCAATTCCTTTGTCGGTTAAGTCGGCGATTAAGCTGGTTAGGAGGGTGACAACAGTGGAATCTGGGGGTGCGGTGACTGGTGTTTCTAGGGGTAATCCGGTGGCGGTGTCAGTGCCTCCTGTGGCTACTAGATTGCCTTCTGATGGGTCGATTTCTCCGTTTTTGTTGGTGTCGAAGGTCTCGAAGGGGATATCGAGATTGAATTTACCGCTTGTATCGGTTGTGGTGGATGGTTCGTTGGTGTCTTTGATGCCGTTTTTGTTGGCGTCTAGGAAGAGAGTTGCACCTTCTATGTAGCCGTCAATAACTACGCCGGTGCTGCTAAATTGCAGCAACATACCCTTACCTGAATATGGACTCGTCTCGTCGTCGCTGACACTAAGACCCGCCCTGTCTGTTGCTGTTAACTTAATCCTCAACTGCTGCGGTCTGGGACTTGTGCCACTGAGTGTACGGGTATCTGGATTGAAGGTCAGCCAACTTGGCAGGGGACTGCCGTCCATCAGAGTTGCTGTGTAGGTAAGGGTGTCACCTGGATCGGGGTCTGTGAAAGTGTTCTGCGGAAATTGGTACTCGAATGTTAATGGGTTATTGCTTAGTGTCTTGAACTCGTGATGCCACGGGGTTGTAGTCGGGCCGTAGTTGATGACAGGCTTGTGGTTGGGGTCGTTGTCCGCGATCGTCACAGTAGCAGTAGAGGGTTCACCTACCTTTTGAAAGTAAGAATCTAAGCTGATAAATACTTTCTCCTCGCCTTCTACTAGGCTGTCGTTGTTGACATCCACATCTATGTTGACGCTGCGCATACCTGCTGGAATGGCGATCGTGTTGCTGCCGAACACGTTGATAGGCAACGGCTGACGGGGTTGGGATGGCTGACCGGACCCGGAGTCGGAAAACAATTCGTAATCTCCATACATACCCATACCGGGTATGGCAGTACCGGGTATAGCAGTGTTGCTTGGAATATCTAATAGATTATCGAACTTGTAGTAGACATTCAGCGGATTAGCTAGGTTCCCACCAGTACGGGTAATGGTGAATTTTCCCGGATTCGGGGCTTCATCCCAACCTGTTTCGGCCGCATTAGCATCCGTAGCAGTGATGGTGAGGGTTGGTTGGATATCGGGGGCTGTAAAAGGTTGTCCTTCGACAAACGGTGAACCCGCCCCAGCACTGTCGATCGCCTGTACACTCCAGTTATAAGTTTGTCCAGGGATTAAGTAATCTGGTTTTAACAGCCAACTAGGCGAGTAGTAGTTGGTGTTGGCTTGGTTGACATTTCCCAACTGCACTACTTGCCGAGTCCCGTCATCAAGGGACATCGGGCCAACAATGTATTGTTTAAAATCGTTACCGTAGATTGGAGTAGTCCAAACTCGCAGATTGTAGCTTAAACCCTGATTTGGAGTTTGAGTGTCGATCGGATACCCCCATCCTCCGGGCACACTTAAGATAACTCCTTCCTGAGTAGTCTGAGGGTAATTTAAACCTTGAGGTGCAGAGGGTGGCGTGTTCGCATTAGGAGTATTGTTGCGGTAGACTTTGACAACGTTGCGAGAGTAGGGGTAATCAGGTGAATTCTCTCTTGTCGTGAGTGCAATATCTAGTCGGCCGTCCTTGTTGTAGTCTCCCCAAGAACTAGGGCTGGCAACATTATTAGGCAGCCCTGCATCGTTGAGGAGTTCAAAATTGCCGCCAGAATCATTTTGTTCGTAAACTTTAGGGACGGAACCCGAATTACCACCCTGTTCTGCCACAAGGATATCCAGCTTGCCATTGTTGTCGTAGTCTCCCCAAGCAGCGGGACTACCACCATACCCGAATGGGTAATAAGCTTCCTGAAAGCTAGTATTATCCCCATAGCTATTGTTTGTGAGCAATCTGGTACGGCTGTAGTTCGATTCATTTGGACGCGACGATCCACCTGTAAGCAAGATATCTAGTTTGCCATCGCTGTTGGAGTCTCCCCATGCACCGTAATTAATAGGTTCGTTGGGGTTTTGATATTGCAGCAGTGGCTTTTCGGTAAAGCCATTGCCAGTGTTGCGATACAATTTTGCGATGTAATTTGGATTGGGGTCGCTTTTTAGAGCGGTGTCCCCTGTCAGCAAGATATCCTGTTTGCCATCGTTGTCGTAGTCTCCCCAGGCCGCATTGCCAATAACGCCGGGCAAGCTAGCCCCAGTCTCCTCCACAAAGGTAAAGCCGTAGTAAAAAGTATTGCCGCTGTTCAAGCGAATAACGTCGTTGCGGAACACTTTGGCGATGTAGCCTGAACTCGTGTCGCCTGTGAGTACGAGATCCTTTCTGCCATCGTTGTTGTAGTCTCCCCAAGCTGCGGAACCGTTGAAAATACCAGGCAGCTTTGCATTTCTGTCTAGAGTAAATTTAGTGGGGTCGATCGAGGTTGGGTACCCGGGAAGAGTGCTATCAGTCCTTTGGTTCCGGTACAGTCTGGTGATGGGGGTGTAGGGCAAACTGGGAATGTAGGGCGGACCGGGGGGAGTGGAGTTGTCTGGTGGAGGAGTATCAATTAAGCCTGTGAGCAAGATATCGAGATCACCATCATTGTCGCTGTCTCCCCACGTAGCAGAAGGTTTGGAAATATGCTCCTTCCCATTTTCATTAAGAACACCTCCATAAACGGGAGGCAGCCCTATATCAATTGGTTTAAAGCCTCGATCGCCTTCGTTGCTGTACACTTTCGGGATGTATGCCGATCCGGAAAAATATTGATAATAGTAATAGTTGTTTTGTAAACTACCTCCTTCCATCACCAAGAGATCCAAATCGCCGTCATTGTCGTAGTCTCCCCAGGCATTAGGGCCGACATAACCAGGTATCGTCAGATTGGGGAGTTCGTTGGTGAATACTGGGTGGTTCGCTGCCCCCCCAGGCCCAGCATTAGAGCTCGGTATTCCGATCGGGAATGTGTTTGTGCCGCCTGTTCCTGTAGTGACTGGTGTCGGCGTCGGCGAATCTGAACCGGGTGGTAGCGGTGCTCCCGTGGGGGTTGGACTTGGTGTACCAGTTGTCGGCGTTGGACTTGGTGTACCAGTTGTCGGCGTTGGACTTGGTGTACCAGTTGTCGGCGTTGGACTTGGTGTGCCAGTTATCGGCGTTGGACTTGGTGTACCAGTTGTCGGCGTTGGACTTGGTGTGCCAGTTGTCGGCGTTGGACTTGGTGTGCCAGTTGTCGGCGTTGGACTTGGTGCTCCCGTGGGGGTTGGACTTGGTGTACCAGTTGTCGGCGTTGGACTTGGTGTGCCAGTTGTCGGCGTTGGACTTGGTGTGCCAGTTGT
>NZ_JAUBVJ010000159.1:0-7622 GCF_036702785.1 Microcoleus sp. AR_TQ3_B6
AAGTCATTTTATCAGAAGGGCTTGAGAGCCATAAAGCTTATAGGGCAAGCACTTTAGCTTCATTGTCGCCCCCTGAAAACAGTGAGTCAACTCACTCGACTCTCATCCTTGCCCACTCCCGAAGTGCTTATGTTGTGGGGATTCGGGCCTGTCTCGCTAAAATTATCGAAGGGTTTTCCACTCGGCCGATGGCTCCTCCAGGAAATGGATCGGTTTGCGATCGGTTGGGCGCTACGATTAAGCTGGTTAGTTTTTCTACGCTTTCAAAGCTGGGTGCTGAGGGCAATATTTGTTGCAGTAGTTGCCGCATTGACCGTCGCTGCAATGCCAGGGGTGCTTCGCGCAAAATCCGGCGATTTAACTTGACGGGAAGTTGAAAATTCACCTGGGGATTATCTGCGATTGGAGACATTGCTCGCTGTAGCAAGTCGCTGGCTGCAAGTTCGAGATATTCTACGTCGGCGCGGAGGAGTTCGGCTGTTTGAGCTAGCGCTTGTTGGGCTTTTGGGTTGAAATGAGTTTCCAAATAAGGCAATAATTCCGATCGAATGCGGTTGCGCGTGTATTGCAAGTCTTGATTTGTGGAATCTTCCCAAATTGGGAGTTTTTCCTCTTGACAAAATTGACCTGTTTGCAATCGAGTTATTTCCAGCAAGGGACGAACTAAATAGATTTTAGATTTGAGATTTTGGATTTTTGATTGGGAATTTTCATCCTGATTTTCCAATCTGAAATCGGCAGATATTTGGGAGTTGGGATTTTCGCCGGAATTCCCCAATCTAAAATCGGCAATCGGCAATCGAAAATCGAGCAGCGGCCGCGTCCAGGTGAGGGCGGAAAGTCCGTCGGCGCCGCTGCCGCGAATCAGGTTGTAGAGGAGTGTTTCGGCCCGATCGCTGGCTGTGTGGCCTGTAACAATGTAGGGGTAGTTGTGGGCGATCGCAATTTCGGTTAAAGCTTGATATCGCCACTGTCTGGCGGCTGCTTCTGTTTTGGGGATGTCCGAGGCTGTTTCCACATAGTAGGATATTCCCCAGTTTTTAGCTAATTGTTCTACATGATTGGCCGAGGCTTCCGAGTCAGAACGCCAACGGTGATCGCAGTGAGCAATCCCTAGGTTCCAGCCCCATTTTGGCTGCAAATCTAGCAGTAATTTAATTAAACACAGAGAATCTTGTCCGCCGGATACTGCTACTAACAATCGCTGATGTGATGGCAATATTTTTCGGTGCAACAGCGTCCGGTGCAGTTGAGCGTGGAGTTGGGTCCAATTGGAAGATTCACCCATGAGAGCAGTTTTTAATTAAGCAAGAAGAAGGAAGTTCGGCAACGAGCAGTGTAGGGGATTTAACGGATGGATTTTGAGGAAAGAAAGGGGAGCATCCCCCTCTCCCTATGTCCCAATCTCCCACTCTTTGCCTTCCTAGCTCCACATTCCTAGACTTTGGGGGTCGCGGTCTGGATACCTAGATATAGGAAAATTATTACTTATTTGTGTTGATTCACTGATATTTAATTGCTCATCTATATCGGTTTGATTTGAGATATCTGCGCCGTAGATTTGCACGGTTTCTGATATTTCCGGGGTGGCTGAAAGGGCTTTTTGTTCTTTGATATCAGGTTCGCTCGGGCTGAACTCCAGACGCATCCTAAGTTTTCCTTTTGTCCAGTTTTTCCCTGCACTTAATAGCTCGCAATCTATGCCGTCTGAGAATAATTTTTCTTCTACCAATTTTGACTGTATAATAGCCATAAATTCACTGACTTTGAATGTACATTGATACATCAAAGCGGTGGTAGGAGCAGACAAAACATCGTCTTTTTGGGGAAATATTGGCGATTCGTCCATATCAATTGTCCTTATTTTAATGAAGTTCGGCAACGAGCAGTGTAAAGGATGTAACGGATTTAACGGATGGATGTTGAGGAAAGAGGTTCTAGGTTCTAGGTTTGAGAGAATAAAATTTGACAGTCTTGCTGGTTGAGTAAGGTGGGAATTGGCCACCCTACTACCGCAGAGAATATTAATCCCTATTTTTTGACTTATCCTGTTCTTCTGCGACCCCTTGGTGGCTCGGGAATTAGAAAAACCAACCGTAGGAATGTAAACCTTTGCCTAATAGATTAACACCTAGATAGCAAATCCAAACTACCACAAAACCTGTGGCGGCTAAAATTGCTGGGCGTCTTCCCTGCCAGCCGCGAGTGATGCGGGCGTGCAGGTAGGCAGCAAATACCAACCAAGTAATCAGCGCCCAAGTTTCTTTCGGGTCCCAACTCCAGTACGATCCCCAAGCTTCGTTAGCCCAAACCGCACCGGCAATAATGCCAACTGTCAGTAAGGGGAATCCTAAACCGATGATGCGATAGCTAATGTTATCAAGAGTTTCTGCTAGGTTCAAGCGCTGGGGCGAGAGAAGTTCTGCGGTTTGATTTGGGGCGGTTGATGGGGTTTGAACGGTTGCTAATTCGAGCACTGCGGTGGTGCCCAAACCGTTATTGTTGGAGTTGAAAGAGGGTTCGCTGAACGCTGATGCGCTGTCGGCGCTGGTTTCTGCTTGAGGTTCGGGGTTTTGAGGGCGTTGGAGGCGGTAGTTGCCGTTGCGGTTGCTGTTGGTGCCGAAGGAACTACCGGTGAGTTCGATTTTTTGGCCGCGGGTGACGATTAAAAAGGCGATCGCCAGTAGCGCTCCTACCATTAAAGTTGAGTAACTCAGCATCATGACGCTAACGTGCATCATCAGCCAGTTTGATTTGAGGGCGGGTACTAGGGGCTCTGCAGATTGCATGGTTGCGGGCAGAGTCAGGGCTGCAAAGGCGGATATTGCCATTGCTACGGGGGATGTCGCTACTCCTACTAAGCGGGAACGGCTCATGTTTTCCGCGACTAGGTGGATGGCGGTGATTCCCCAAACTAGGAAAAATAGGGATTCGTAGAGATTGCTTAAGGGAAAGTAGCCGGCTTCTATCCATCGAGAACCGAGTAAAGCAGCGATGGATAGGTTGGCCACGGCCATTCCTGCTGTTCCTAGGGCCCCCAGGTAGGGAATGCCGGGGAATGCTGCGCCAACCCAGTAAATGAGCATTGTTGAGAACAAAATGGCAAAGGAGATGTTGTCCAGCCAGTTCTGGAGTACGACCAGATCCATAAAAATTACTCCGGTAATGTTTTTACTTACTTTTTGCTAACTAGATCGATCGTACTGGGGTTGGGCAGTTTTGGGTTTGGGATTTGGAATTTTTGTGGCAATTCTGGCTTGTTGGCGGTTGTTGAGGTGCCTGCGGGCGATCGACCCGAACAGGCCAATAAATAGGTCAAACGCTCTCCCCCTCCGCTTCCTGGGTTCTGGGGCGGTATTTGGTGCATCCGCTGTTGCTGGGAGGACGCCCGAGCGTGCGGGGGCGGGTGTGTTTCTGGGGGCGCAGAAGCTGATTGTTGATGGTGGAAGATGTTTTGGGCGTGAGGGCTTTCTCAAATTTCCGTAAAGCTGCTGTAAAGCAATTTACATCTTTAAAAGTTTTGGTAAATCTCAAAAAAGCAATGGTAGTCCTGCATATAGCCTTTCTCAGAAAGATGGAGTAGCATAAACCCTGTGTTCTCAAGCTTTTTAAGTGGGATTGCGTACCGCTATAGTAAGGATAACTAAGGATTTCACTCTCTAGATAAACAGGCGTCATGCTAAAGATTCCATACTATCTCATGCCCTCTCTTCGTAAACTACTTTTGGAAAAATTGGGAAACAGCAACGAGTTTTCGCCCTTTAGCTTCTACAGTTGAAGAGTCCTCCCTAATAAAAGCTTTTTCACCTACAAACGAAACCTGTTTTTGAGATGGAACATGAATTCTAATCACCGATAATCCCTTGAAATCTATAGTGTCAATTTTCATCAGAACTTGAGTTTTTAAGGTATCAGTCAAATTTGATTTACGTATTGTATTCATTAATATCCCAACA
Source organism: Microcoleus sp. AR_TQ3_B6 (assembly GCF_036702785.1). Lineage (NCBI taxonomy): Bacteria > Bacillati > Cyanobacteriota > Cyanophyceae > Oscillatoriales > Microcoleaceae > Microcoleus > Microcoleus sp. AR_TQ3_B6. The sequence goes on from NZ_JAUBVJ010000159.1 coordinate 3,957, forward strand.
TAATCCCCTAGCGTTTTACCTGAAACCCTAGCTTCTCTATCAATTCCTACAACATATCTCTCATTGATTTCAATAGGATTAATCCCATCTAAATTTTTAATTTTTTCTGCGTCTTGCTTTTTATCCGCCACTCCCAAGAAAATATATCCATCAGTATCTGGATCGGAGTTAGCAATGCCGCAAATTGTTTCAACAAGTCTCTGGAGCAAAGCATGATTTAGCTTTCTATTTGTTGGTGACAGATCCATCAAACCTTGCTTGCACTCGTACTTTGTAGTTTCTATACGAGAACGAAGTAAAGAATTTTTGAATGTTTGTATCAACTCAGCACCTTGTCCTAGAGTAGATTTATCTTTATTCGCGAAGTAGTCTTGTATCAATCCCTTTGTTTTATTAATATTCTTAATACGATGCTTGATCTCTGCAAATCGCTTGCTTAGCTTTAAGCTCTGCTGAAGCTCTGTGAGTGCTTGCATAATCTTTTGAGTGTCGGCTGGTACAAGTTCTGAATCAATTATTAATTCAAAAAAAGCCATGAATATTGTATAGAAAGCCTGCGGTATTGGATTATTAATGCCTGGGTTGACGATATTTCGTAAACACTTACTATCTGAGCTATATGTTTCAATAGTTTCTCCCAGAACGGAGAAGGTTTTTACAATGTCTTCTTCTAGTTTTTTGGAGCCATAGGTTGCCAGACTATTCTCTATTAACTGGAAGTCCTTGCTCTTTTCATCATACAGACTATCTAGCCGCTCTCTGCTTCTTTGTAGGGGTTTATTAAGTAATATCGATGCTGCAATATCTGCGATCATATCTTCATCTTTACTATCACGCAGGTCAGGTATACTAAGAATTCCTTGCTTGCACCACAAAGTGTCTTCTGCTTGAATCCCATAACCTTGATTATTCTGTTTGGAATCAATACTAACCTGGGGCATATCAAATAGGTGAAGCGTTTTCCGAGTATCATCCCCCCGCAACTGCATAGCAATTGTACGAACCACTTCTGCGAATGATGTCGTTACGCCTGCTTGTCGTCTCTCTTGGTTGCTTAAATGCTTACCACCGGAATTTATTCTGCCAAAAACCTCTGTTATGTCGCTTTCATCCATTGCAGTGTAAATGGTTACTGCAAGCTGATAATCTAAAATATCTGCACATTCTTCTCTATCTAATTTATCAGAATTTTCTTCAAATTCAAATACCTTGTCATCAGCTAATTGTTTGGCATAGGAGAACTCGTTAAGATCGAAATACCTGCCCTTAAATGCAAATAAATTTTCAATGAAACCACAAATAGCATTAAGTCGTTGCATACCATCTATGATCTCATACTTTCCACTTCCATGAACTTGAGGACGTTCAGCTAGTAAAATCAAAGGAATTGGATATCCCTTTAAAATGCTTCCAATCAGTTTTTCTTTTTCGTCAACTGACCAAATTAATTTTCTTTGATACTTTCTGTTTACCAATAAGTTACCTGACCGATAGAGCCGATAAGCCTCAGTGACTGTCATTCCGCGTGGTGGAACAATGCTCATACTTATGCTCGCTTTAAGTCAAGATTTTGAGAATAGTGTAATACTATCGATCGATCGACTAAAACAAATCTTGTTACCAAGGATTGCCAATCTGTAAGGTGGGCACTGCACACCCTACAGATAGAGGTTCTGCGTAAGTCCTCTCTTGTTACCAAGGATTGCCAATCATTCTAAAACCAGACCAATAATAAGGATGAGAGAAATTCTGAGTCCCCTGGTTTGCCAGTTTCGGAGGTAGCGGCAGATTGCCAAAAGAAGTGTGCAGCATCCCCCCTTCAACTCGCACCTCTCGGCGCAACATCGCTAATTGCGCTTGTCGCAGTGCTTCTGTTTTAATCGGAGCAGTTTTTAACTGCGCGTAAAACTCCGCCATCAATGCCAAACTGCCCTCGTCGCTGACATACCAGAGAGTCGCCAGAGCCGATTTAACCCCGGCTTGCACGGCTAACCCGCCAAAGCCCAACTCGGCCTCTCGATCGCCCACAGCAGTCCTGCAAGCACTCAAAACTAACATTTCAATTTGCGGGTTTTGCCATCCCATTTGCCGCAACTGATCCAAACGCAATTTAGTATCCCACAACTGAATAAAGGATTCGCTGGGCTCTCCCGGTCGAAATTGGGCGTGAGTAGCCAAGTGAATCGTCCCATAAGACTGCTGCTGGGGCTGCGATTTCAAATTGGCCAGGGTGAAAGCTTCGTTCAAGAAAGACTTGCCCGGCCACTGCTGCGGCGTAATTGTCGCTACTTCTGTTTCCACCGCAGGCAAAGGACTCATATCTACAAATTGCGATGCCCCCATTGCCAGAACTTGGGTATTTTTGAAATTGGCGGGGCCGGTATCTGTCAAACTCAGAGTTGGCATTGAGCCAACACTGTAACGCTCTATCAAAAAGCCTTTGCCGTCGTGCAGGGCGGCCATGGGTATCGATCGCAACCCCATATCAGAGATAAAAGATAAATTCTGAATCCCTTGGGCTTGCAGCTGTGCTTCAAGCGGCGCTACTATCCACTGGTAGAGCTGCTGAGCCACTGGCAAATAACTTTTAGTATTGCGCTTTACCGGATTAGTCACTTCCGCGTGAAATTTCTCAATAGCTTCGATGATCTCGCCGCGAGAGGTTCCAGCGATGCGGTATCGAACGGGCGCGATATCCGGCACGATCACGATCAGTTCCAGTTCGTCAGAGTCTTGAAATTGCTTTTCTACCTTCAAGAGGGGCGAACTGTTGTTAGACCGAGGGGCTGTAGAATCCTTGGGTACAAAGCTGATATAGATGAGTGCTGGTTTCATGCCTGTGGCTTGTTCGACCCTGTGAAGGGTATTTTGGGTATCTGCTAAGGTGCGGATGCCAGTTATTGATGGCGGCAAATTTAGGTAATCGGAAAACTCCCTAGTCAATCTATCCTCTACCCGAAAAATAGCTGCTGCGACGTTAGCTGGCAAGTTGGAAGGGTCAATACTCGGAGACGCCAAAGATGAATTGCCCTGTGGCAAGGAATTAGATATCTGGTTTTGGGGTTGCAAGCTGGGGGAAAGTAAAGGATTTGTGCTCGCTGGCAGATTCTGTGTCGGTATCGGTGCGAGATTTATTCCCCCAGCAGCAGGCGCAACCACTTGATTTTGAGCGTTTGTCTGTCCCCGCGGCAAATTTGATACTGCTGCTTGATTTTGAGTATTTGTCTGTGCGCCCGCCAAATTTGATACTGGCGCTGGGTTTTGAGTATTTGTCTGTGCGGTTCGCGAATTTGATACTGTTGCTAGATTTTGATTAATTGTCTCTGCGATCGACCAATTTGAAACCTGCCCTGGATTTTGAGTATTTGTCTGTGCGGCCGGCGAATTTGAAACCTGCCCTGGATTTTGAGTATTTGTCTGTGCGGCCGGCGAATTTGATACCTGCCCTGGATTTTGAGTATTTGTCTGTGCGGTTCGCGAATTTGATACCTGCGCTTGATTTTGAGTATTTGTCGGTGCGATCGGCGCATTTAATCTCGGCGCTTGATTTTGAGTATTTGTCTGTGCGCCCGACACATTTGATACCGATGCTTGATTTTGAGTATTTGTCTGTGCGCCCGACACATTTGATACCGATGCTTGATTTTGAGTATTTGTCTGTGCGCC
>NZ_JAUBVJ010000159.1:7722-7898 GCF_036702785.1 Microcoleus sp. AR_TQ3_B6
CGACACATTTGATACCGATGCTTGATTTTGAGTATTTGTCTGTGCCGCCTGCGAATTTGATACCGATGCTTGATTTTGAGTATTGGTCTGTGCCGCCTGCGAATTTGATCCGGTTCCTGGAGTTTTAGTATTGGTCGGTGTGGTCGACGAATTTGATCCGGTTCCTGGAGTTTTAG
>NZ_JAUBVJ010000160.1:0-1185 GCF_036702785.1 Microcoleus sp. AR_TQ3_B6
GGATGGTTTTTTTCCTGGGCGGCGACACTCTTGGTGCTATTTACTACTGCCTTGAAGCCAGGGTCATTTTGAGCTGAACCCGGTGAATTTTGGCCACCGCCGCCAGCAGCACCGCCGGATGACGCCCCAGCACCCGCACCGGATGACGCCCCAGCACCCGCACTCCCACCTCCGGCGGGTGTCGATGGCGCACCAGCACCATTACCTGGTGCTGGCTTCTCGATGGTATTAGCCGATTCCGCTTTCTCTGACTTGGCGGATGGTGAGGCTGCGGGAGTTTGGGGTGCCACCTTAGCTGCTGCTGGCTGTGCTTGGGGATTTTCCTTCCGCTGTATCTTTGGTTCCACAGATGTCAACTGGATAGCATCTGCTTTCGCTTGCAGTTTGTTTTCCTTCTTCTGGTGCTGACTGACAGATTTAGTCGGAACCGCACCTCCTTGCTGGATGATGTGAGTCAACTCATGGGCCGTCAACTCATCCTTACCAGGAGATTTCCCCGCCCCATAGTAAATATCGCTACCGTGAGCAAAGGCCTGCGCTCCCAACTCCTTATTCATCTGTACGGCATTCGAGTCGGTATGCACCCGTACTGAGCTAAAATCAGCGCCGAAACGCGCCTCCATGAAACTACGTATATCATTGGGTAAAGGACTACCCCCACCCTTAGAACCCGCGAGTCGGCTTTCTACGCTGCCAGAAGCCTGAGAACTTCCATCAGATGCTCGTTTCGCCCCCGACTTCATCTGAACCTCTTCTTCCTTCCCTGACGATCGCTGCACCAGTGGAGTGATAGAATTTACCAGGGGTTGCATTTGGACTGCTTCTGTTTCTTCCCCGGTTTGACGTTGAATTGGCTGCTGGATGGCTGAGTCTGGCATCCTCATGACTTTCGCCGCCATGCTGTCAGCTTCTTGTTCGTATTTATCCCCCGGTGCGCCAACGGTTAGTTTGGTTTGAACGGATTCCTGGTTTTGCTCTTCCTTTTCTGGTGGTTCGCCGGAACTACTCTTGGCCTGAATTTCCTCCTCAGGCTGCATTTGGACTGCTTCTGTTTCTTCCCCGGTTTGACGTTGAATTGGCTGCTGGATGGCTGAGTCTGGCGTCCTCATGACTTTCCCCGCCATGCTGTCAGCTTCTTGTTCGTTTTTATCCCCCGGTGCGCCAACGGTTGGTTTGGTTTGAACA
>NZ_JAUBVJ010000160.1:1285-7876 GCF_036702785.1 Microcoleus sp. AR_TQ3_B6
GATTCCTGGTTTTGCTCTTCTTTTTCTTGTGGTTCGCTGGAACTAGACTTAGCCTGAATTTCCTCCTCAGGCTGCATTTGGACTGCTTCTGTTTCTTCCCCGGTTTGACGTTGAATTGGCTGCTGGGTGGCTGAGTCTGGCATGGCCATGACTTTCCCCGCCATGCTGTCAGCTTCTTGTTCGTTTTTATCCCGCGGTGCGCTAACGGTTGGTTTGGTTTGAACAGATTCCTGGTTTTGCTCTTCTTTTTCTTGTGGTTCGCTGGAACTAGACTTAGCCTGAATTTCCTCCTCAGGCTGCATCTGGAGAGATTCTGTTGATTTTTCTTGCTCCTTCCCTCCAGAGGTTTCAAGACGCTGAATTCCTTCTGAGTAAGTGCTAGAAGCTGCCGAACTAGGAGGCGCTTCTATTGGAATATTTCGCCCATTAAACGGAGCACGGGCGATTAAAGGCTTTTGTGCTAGCTCCGAGGTGGATATCGTTGAATTTTTTTGTGCTGAATCTGCTTCCACCCTTTCGCCAATTACTGCCCCTGGTTCTTGCTGTTGGCCTTGAATCCCACCTGGTAAAGACTTCTCCTCACTCCGAGAGGGCGCTTCTACACTGATATTTTGCCAATTCAAGCCACGACGAGTTGTTTTTGGTTTAATCCCTCCTAATTCCTTCGATATGTTGGAATTGCTGCCAACAGATTGAGCTATCTCATCCGTAAACGGGCGTTGGTGAAGTAGGGGGGAACTGGCTTGATTCGCCACAGGTGGCGCCGTCGAGGTTTTCTTTTTAGCTAATACTCGATCGTTCATCACCTAACTCCTCCCGGCACTGCCAGCAATTATTGCAGATTGTTAATTTCAGATTTTAGATTCGAGCGGGACTTACGCTCACCAACCCGGTTTCTTTTAAAAATCGTCGCTTTGGAACCCAAGATTTAGGCTTCCACCCTATTTCTAGCTTGCTAGTTAAGTTTTGTTGCTATTTTTTGGACTAGGATTAACCGCCAATTAATACAGTAGCACAGCCCGCCGAAATTTTATTCGGTGGTCCAAGAGCTTCCACAATTGTATCTCCCAAGCGACTGGCGGGAAGCCCGTTAATCAAAACTGTACTGCTACCACCGATTACAACCCCAGGACCGTGTGGAGGAACTGGCAAAGGTGTAGCGCAATTATGGATATCTGCCCCACCAGCGCTACTAACAATCGTACTGCTCATGCTTGCCGCAGCCGTTGCTTTCGTTGTTTCTTCAGCCAATTTAGCTGCTGGCAAACCTGGGGTTCCTGCCGCTGCTAGGGTTGCAGCTTCGGCTGCTTTAATCCCTGTCTCGCTAACTGCTTTAGCCGATAGTATTGCACCTGCTGAGGCTAAAGGAATTCCCCGCCAAGCTGGTAAATTTCCTATCAATACATTAGCGCTACCAGGCCCTCCCGTTAATACAGGTGGGAGGGGATGGGCTACGGCATCTGTAATTCTAGCTGCTGGTCTACTCATACAAACATTCCTTAACTTTTAGTTCAGTTTAATCAAGCTACCTGTGATAGTAACAATGCCCTTGGCATTGATATCAATATTACCCGTAGAACTCAAAGTAATACTTTGCATACTGTCATCCAAACGTAATTTATGACCCCCCTTAGTTTCAATTTCTACAAACTTTTGGCTGTCATTAATGCGTAATTTATGGCCCCCTGCTGTCTCAATATAAGCTCCTTTCTGACTGAGACCTTTATCCTCCTCCACAAACTGAATTTTATGCCCGACGCGGGTTTGAAACGTCCGCAAGCGCACTTTGCCATTAGCAACATCATTTGCCACCGGATTGGGCGGTGCATCTTTGCCGTTCCAAACTCCACCAATCACATAGGGACGATGAATATCGCCCTGTTCAAAAGCCACCAGCACTTCGTCATTAATTTCTGGCAAACAGTCAAATCCTCGCTGACTGCCCGCACCTATGGCTACTATTCTAGCCCAATTGCTGGCGTGTTCTTCGGTTAGTGTAGGAAACTTAACTTTAACTCGACCCCAACCTTTCGGGTCTTGGTTATCAGTAACAATTCCTACTAGGAAACTTTGTCCGGGTTGCAAGTGATTTACCGGAGAAAGCGCCGTCAAAAGGTTTCCTCCCCGCAATCCCCGCACACTGAATTCTGTAATGTATACTCGCTCGTGATAGGTATGACGAGTTTCGGTAACGTAGTATTCGCCGCTGTGCTGTCCCATCTTTTCTAATGTGACGATGCGCCCCGGTCGAATATCGGTATTTCCTTCAGCTTTGGCATCGGCATAGACAAATTGACCTCCTAATTCGTCGCACAAAGCTTGGGCCTTGGTATCGGCTTCTTTGGGATTAAAGCAAGTCCAGTTTAAAATCATTTTGGGTTTAGGAGGCTTGCCGTTAAACTTATTGCTGGTATCACTACCTTTACCGCTTTGTGTTTTAGTAATAACTTGTTCTTGTTTTTTTGTGGATATAATGGCTCTTTTTTCTTTGTAATCCCAGGCTCTTACTTCTACTTCTTTTACTTGCTCTGCACTGGTGACTCGCACGCGGAAGCTGCGGAGGTCTGTCAACCATGTAAGGGTTAATTTTTTACTATCAGCTTTGGGTTTACGAAAGTTCAATTTTCCATCTTGAAGAAATAGTTCAAATCCAATTCTGTCGGCTCGTTGCCGCAAAAATTCCATGTTGGTTTGATTTTCCTGAAAAGCATAGTCATGCGCCACGCCACTAGCATCGATAGTGCCAGCCTTTATGCCCACTTCCTGGATTATTTTCTTCACAATGTCACTGTCGGTCATATTCTGAAAAGAACGGTTGTAAAGTCCCCGATGCAAGCGGTGACCGACATCATAACCACGAACAATTACCGGAGCTTGAGATTTTTCGCTGAATAAGGTTTCAATTCCTGTAATTTCGCCTTCTATGACGTAATTTTTCTTGTCTTGATTGTAATTTCTAGATTCTGTTGTGCTGGAGGTAAAGCCAATTTTGACGGGTTTACCAATTTGTAATAAGTTTTGGTAGCGCCAACGTTCATCCTGGTTGCGACCGGGAAAATAATCATTTTGAATCACTAGGGTAAACATTCCTGGCAGATGCAGGCTTTCTTCTACGAGGACTTGAAGAATATCTTCCATTAAGTTTGGAGGAGCTTGCTTGCCATCTATTTCTAGTGTCGGTAGGGCGCGGTAATGGACTCCTGTCATAATTTTTTAGTGGTTTGGTTGGGGTTTTTTAGCTTATAAAAAGATGTGGTATCAGTTAAATCTTTGAAGTTCGGCGATTAGTTTTACTTGAGGATTTCCGGTTGGCCAAACTATCTGTTTGACGGTCTACTTTAGCTGGAGGTTTAGCACCTAAAGGTCCGTTTTCTTTGGGTTCATCGGCTTCTTTTAAAGTTAGGCTATCGATGACAGCCCGGACGGGTGTTCCGTCTGGGAGAAACATGGTAAGTTTATAATTCAATTTTTCAATAAAGCAGCGCCGCAGATAAACCTGTTTTCCCCACATAAATTGATAAATTGGCGGGCGTTCTTTTCCTTTGACAAATTCAACAGATTTTCTAAAATTCTCTATATATTGTTTAACAACATCTCCTCCATCTTCGTAAGTATCAAACAAAATTTTATTGATGGTAACTTTGTAAGCTTTTACATGAGAAAAACTAACTTTAGGGGTTCCTTTATCTTCGGTACGTGCACCGGGACTTTCGGAGGTTTCTACAACTCCCTCGAAAACTAATTCAGTGGGATTAAACATAAATTCAATTTGTGGCACACCATCATCAGATATTAAAGTGGCTTTAACCAAATTTCCGGATTTACTTGATGTTGATGTGATGGGTGAACTTGTAGCTGATGCCATAATTTATCCTCTATGTAGATGTTTTATTACTAATACAAGGGAGTGCTGTAGTAGCCTCCCTGACGCTCTCGATTGATTTCTAAACGCTGCCGAACTAGGTAATAGATTTCTCCGGTCAGTTTTTGTAATTTATCATCAAGTAGGGAAACTTCACCAGAATCGCCTGGTGGTGGCGCTCCTGGAGTCGATCGCTCTGGTGCCGATCTTACTTTAGCAGAAGTTCCGTAGGTTGAGGCAATATTACTCAGCCAACTCGGATAACCTAATGATTGGTGGCCTTGACGCTCTTGTTCTATTTCTAGCCATTGTCGCATAAGAGTGTAAACTTTTTGAGCCAACTTTTCTAATTCTTCCTCTTCTATGGATCGGTTTTTCCCTGCAGTGTCTGCTGTTATTAGTTGGGCAGTTTCTCCGCTAGTGGTCAATGTGTAATTGTCAGACACATTGGGAGAAGCCAAAGTATAAGAAGGTGAAGATTCCGGTTCAGGTAAGGATGCAGGCGGATCTTCGTTTTTAATCGGGATACTATTATCTGGTGTTGTGGTAGAACTTTCACCCAATAATTCGGATATGTTTGACCATGATGTCGGTGTATCGAATGTATTATTTTTTTGTTCGTTGTTATTGGTGTATTTGTTCTCTAATTTTGCCAATATCGAATTGTTGGGGTTGTTGAGCTGTTGTGAGAAACCCAATGGTTTGAGAGAATCTATATTAGCTGGTGCATTGTTAGCATTTTCCCCCATTAATTCAGATATACTTGACCAAGAATTTGGTATATTTTCAACTTTTGCCGAATTCTTAGGAGATTCTGTGTCGGTTGTGCGAGAAATATTGGGGGAATCTTCTTCTGATAATTTGGAAATATTGGACGGAGAACTACTAGATAAGAGGGTTGTTTCCTGAGAAATAGTAGGTTGTTTATCTGTCTCATTACTTACAAAGTCAGACAGAAATAAATCTGAGTTTTGAGCCAGGGATTTTGAATTTCCCAAAGGTTGGATAAGGTTAAAGCTTGGATTTTTTGAGCTAGCTTGGACAAGATTTGTCTGGGAAGAAATTATGGTGTCTGAAGATATTTCCGAGCTAGCATTAGGAGATATAAAACTATCATCCTGTCTATTTTCTCTAAAATTTTCTAGCGGTGGCGAGGTATTTTTTATAGATAATAATGGAAAAGATTTAGCTTGAATTAAATTGGCAGAAATTGGTGCAGCATCCACTTTTCCCTCTGTTGTCGCCGTTAAACTTTCTGTTTCTTGAGTTGGTATTGGGGAAGGTTGTGATTGGATTAAGTTGGGAGAATTTGGGGCCGCATCTACTTCTTGTCCAGTTTTAGCAGTTAAACTTTCTGTTTCTTGAGTTAGTACTGGAGAAGGTTTTGATTGGATTAAGTTGGGAGAATTTGGGGCCGCATCTACTTCTCCTTCTGTTTTAGGCGTTAAACTTTCTGTTTCTTGTGTTGGTACTGGGAAAGGTTTTGATTGGATTAAATTGGCAGAAATTGGTGCCACATCTACTTCTTGTCCAGTTTTAGCAGTTAAACTTTCTGTTTCTTGAGTTGGTACTGAAGAAGGCTTTGGTTGGATTAAATTGGGAGAATTTGGAACCGCATCTACTTCTCCATCTGTTTGAGGCGTTAAACTTTCTGTTTCTTGAGTTGGTACTGAAGAAGGCTTTGATTGGATTAAATTGGGAGAATTTGGAACCGCATCTACTTCTCCATCTGTTTGAGGCGTTAAATTTTCTGTTTCTTGAGTTGGTACTGAAGAAGGCTTTGATTGGATTAAATTGGGAGAATTTGGAACCGCATCTACTTCTCCATCTGTTTGAGGCGTTAAATTTTCTGTTTCTTGAGTTGGTACTGGAGAAGGTTTTGATTGGATTAAGTTGGCAGAATTTGGAACCGCATCTACTTCTCCATCTGTTTGAGGCGTTAAATTTTCTGTTTCTTGAGTTGGTACTGGGACAGGTTTTGACTGGATTAAGTTGGCATAACTTGGGAGCGCATCTACTTCTTGTCCTGTTTTCGCCGTTAAATTTTCTGTTTCTTGAGTTGGTACTGGGGAAGGTTTTGATTGGATTAAATTGGGAGAATTTGGGGTTCCATCCACTTCTCCATCTGTTTGAGGCGTTAAATTTTCTGTTTCTTGAGTTTGTACTGGGGAAGGTTTTGATTGAATTAAATTGGGAGAATTTGGGGTTCCATCCGCTTCTCCATCTGTTTGAGGCGTTAAATTTTCTGTTTCTTGAGTTGGTACTGGGACAGGTTTTGACTGGATTAAATTGGGAGAATTTGGGAGCGCATCTACTTCTTGTCCTGTTTTAGCAGTTAAACTTTCTGTTTCTTGAGTTGGTACTGGGGAAGGTTTTGATTGAATTAAATTGGCAGAATTTGGGGTTCCATCCACTTCTCCATCTGTTTGAGGCGTTAAATTTTCTGTTTCTTGAGTTGGTACTGGGACAGGTTTTGACTGGATTAAATTGGGAGAATTTGGGAGCGCATCTACTTCTTGTCCAGTTTTAGCAGTTAAACTTTCTGTTTCTTGAGTTGGTACTGGGGAAGGTTTTGATTGGATTAAGTTGGGAGAGTTGGGAACCGCATCCACTTCTCCATCTGTTTGAGGCGTTAAACTTTCTGTTTCTTGAGTTGGTACTGGGGAAGGTTTTGATTGGATTAAGTTGGGAGAGTTGGGAACCGCATCCACTTCTCCATCTGTTTGAGG